>CAZWHH010000264.1:0-4354 GCA_964633615.1 uncultured Bacteroidales bacterium
CATTCTAAGCCATAAGAAGCAATTTGGTCACCAGTTTATGTACCATGTTAAAATGAAGCATAACAATTCAGGAAGAAGTATTAATCCTTACAGTTTTCAGCTTAATACAGAATTCTCCGGACGTTTTGTCAGAACTTCATTTGAAGCGAATTATGAGCTGTCTTATTACATGAATAAAGGTCTCAAAATCAGGTTTTTTGGAGGTGCTTACCATCATACGGCAAACAATTTACCCGGCGTTTATTCGTATCATCTGAGTGGTCTTTCGGGTTTCCAGGATTATAATTTTGAAAATGTGTATCTTGGCCGTTTTGAGAACCCTTATGTCGAAATTGATAATCAGTTGTTAAGTCAACAATTTTATCCCAGCGAAGGAGCCTTTAAACTGTATTCTGGTCTGGGTGTAACTCAAGACTGGCTTGCTGCTTTGAATCTGTCAACTCCCATTCCTTTTATTGACGAATTGCCAGTTGAGGTTTACGGCAGTATTGGAGCTTTTGGGAACAGCATGGAAACGCTGATCCCGGTAAGTAATAAGTCCTGGGCTTTTGAAACAGGAATTAAATTTTCATTTCTTAATCTGGTTAATATATATTTCCCGGGAATCACTTCAAACAATCTCGATAAAGCAAGCAAAAATATCAATACCCTTTATTGGGAGCGCATTCGGTTCCACCTCCATTTTGATATCGTTAAGCTCAATGAAATAATGGATCAGATAAACGCTTACTGATCTTTTTGTTCTGTGCTGTGAGTAAAAAACCTACGCTGAAATATTAAGATGGAAAATACCCCGATAGTAATTGCTGAATCGGCAATATTAAAAACAGGGCGGAAAAAGATAAAGGGTTCATTGCTGTTAAAAGGAAACCATTCCGGGTAATACCCTTTTAAAACAGGAAAGTAAAACATATCCACAACCCGGCCTTGCAATAAAGGTGCATATCCTCCTCCTGCAGGTAAAAAATTAGCTACCTCCGGGTAGCTTTCGCTAAAAAGAACACCATAAAAAACACTGTCGATAATATTTCCTAAAGCCCCTGCCATAACAAGTGTGATACTAAACACTAATCCCATGGGGCTGTCCTTTTTGATCAGGTGTAAAAGATACCATCCAATTCCTGCTAAAGCCAGAATTCTGAAAAGGGTCAGCAATATTTTACCGGTCACACCCCAAAATTCCATACCGAAAGCCATTCCGTTGTTCTCTGTAAAATGAATAATAAACCAGTCACCCAGCACATGAATTTCCTCTCCAAGGGTCATATGGGTTTTGATCCAAATTTTAAGAAACTGATCTACAAATAAGATAAGTAGAAGAACAGCCAGGGACTTTTGAAGTTTTGTCATATTTATATTTTTTCACTTGCCAAAAATAAAAAAATGATTGACTCAAATAGCCAATCATTTAATTTTTTATGTTTTTTTATGTTTTTAACTCTGTTTTTGCTTGGCCTCTATGCTGAGGGTTGCATGGGGCACTGCTCTGAGCCTCTCTTTCGCAATCAGTTTGCCGGTTTCTCTGCATACACCATAAGTTTTATTCTCTATTCTGACAAGCGCTGCTTTCAGGTGCTGAATAAATTTAAGTTGTCTTTGTGCTAATTTACCGGCTTCTTCTCTTGATAAAGTGGTAGCTCCCTCCTCAAGTACCTTGAAAGTAGGGGATGTGTCCTCAGTGTCATTGCTTTCGCTGTGAGTTATTGCTCCTTTAAGGATATCATAATCTTTTTGAGCTTTCTCTAACTTCTTATGGATTATATCCTTAAATTCAGCCAATTCCTCATCTGTGTACCTTGTCTTTTCCGCCATATCCTAACACTTTTAAAATTAAAAAAGTAAATATATAAAAATTTTCAATACAAAAAAATCAAACTATTTTTTCTATTTGCATAGTAAGAACTGTATCATCATTAATTTCAACTTCATGAATTTCATCTTTCAACTTATCAACAAGTTCCACTTTTTCTGCAAGTGTTTGACTGCCAATATATTCTTTATGTTCTTCTACAGCTTTATTAATTTTCTCATGCTGCTTTATACGAATCCTGATTTTATCTGTTACTTCAAAGTCTTTTTCTTTTCGCAGATTTTGGATTCTGTTAATCAATTCTCTTGCAATGCCCTCCTGTTTAAGTTCATCTGTAATAGTTATGTCCAGGGCAACTGTAAGTTCGCCATCTGATGCTACTTGCCATCCAGGAATATCTTCAGAAGAAATTTCTACATCATCCCTTTGGATTGTAATTTCTTCTCCTGCCGGATTGATGTTTATTTGCCCTTGCTTTTCAAGGGTTACGATATCTTTCTGTTCCAGTTTATTAAATTCAGCAGCAATTTGCTTCATCAGTTTGCCGTATTTAGGGCCGAGTTTTTTAAAATTGGGCTTTATCTTTTTCACTAAAATATCCGAGGTATCACTGATATACTCAACCTGCTTCACATTGACTTCCCGAAGAACCAGGTCTTTAACCGCTTCAAATTGCTTCTGGAAATCTTTGGTGAAAACCGGAAGTAAAATTTTGTTCAGAGGTTGCCTGACTTTTATATTCACTTTCCGGCGTAGTGAAAGTACCATTGAAGTCAAGCGCTGGGCAATATCCATGCGTTTTTCCAAATCCTTATTGATGGCTCTTTTATTCCAGGTTGGGAAAAATGAAAGATGTACAGATTCCGGGGCCTGATTTCCAGCGACCTCGTTCAGATCTTTATATAATTTATCGGCAAAGAATGGCATAATGGGTGACGCAAGTTGCGCAGTAGTTTCAAGACATTTATAGAGAGTCTGGTAGGCAGAAATTTTATCCTGGTTATATTCTCCTCCCCAGAAACGTTTTCGATTCAATCTTACATACCAATTGCTGAGATTTTCAATGATAAAATCGTTAATTGCTCTTCCTGCTTTGGTTGGTTCATAATCCTCGTAAAATTCTTCTACTTCCTTTACCAGAGAGTTTAACAAAGAGATAATCCACTGATCGATTTCAGGCCTGTCTTTTATGGGCACATCCTTTTCTTCATAGGTAAACCCGTCGATGTTGGCATATAAAGCAAAAAAGGAATAAGTATTGTAAAGGGTTCCGAAAAATTTACGTTTCACCTCTGTCAGCCCTTCCATGTCAAACTTCAGGTTATCCCAGGGTTGCGCATTTGTGATCATATACCATCGCAAAGGATCGGATCCATGTTTTTCTATGGCATCGAAAGGATCCACTGCATTCCCCAGTCGCTTTGACATTTTATTTCCGTTTTTATCAAGCACAAGACCGTTCGATATAATATTTTTAAAGGCTACAGAATTAAAAAGCATGACTGCAATGGTATGCAGAGTAAAAAACCATCCACGTGTCTGGTCTACACCTTCAGCGATATAATCGGCAGGGAATACCTCTCCAAAGTGGTCTTTATTTTCAAAGGGATAGTGATACTGTGCGTAAGGCATTGCTCCACTATCGAACCACACATCTATCAGAGCTGGTTCCCGGTACATTTTTTGCCCTTTTTGAGACACCAGAATGATCTCATCTACAAAAGGCCTGTGCAGATCAAAAGAATCATAGTTCTCTTTGCTTTGGTCTTTGGTATCAAAGTCTTTCAGCGGACTTTCAGTCATGAATCCCGCTTCAATTGATTTTTCAATTTCTTTTTTCAATTCTTCCACTGAGCCGATACAGATAAATTCCTCTTTGTCTTCAGTAGCCCAAATAGGAAGTGGAGTTCCCCAATACCTGGACCGGGAAAGGTTCCAGTCTACCAGATTTTCAAGCCATTTACCAAATCGCCCGGTACCTGTAGCTTCAGGTTTCCAATTAATGGTTTTGTTATATTCGATTAATTTCTCTTTTTCTTCTGTTGTTTTTATAAACCAGGAATCTAAAGGATAATAAAGAATGGGTTTATCTGTACGCCAGCAATGCGGGTAACTGTGCACATATTTTTCAATTTTAAACGCCTTGTTTTCTTTTTTTAACTTAACTGCAATATCTACATCAACAGACGGGTCATCTTCAGTTAGATTTGGGTCGTAGTCATTCTTTACATATCGTCCGCTGAATTCAGCCATTCCGTCAACAAACTTACCTTGCCTATCCACTAAAGTAAGCGCACCAATTCCTTGTTCTTTTCCTACTTTAAAGTCATCGGCACCAAAACTCGGCGCTAAATGAACAATTCCTGTACCTTCTTCGGTGGTAACAAAATCACCGAGGACAACGCGAAAAGCATCTCCTTTCTCCGGCTGGTGGTAGGGTAATAACTGTTCATACCTTATCCCTTCAAGATCAGCCCCGAGAAATTCGGATAAAATCTTATAGGGATAAGGTATGAGCAGTTATTACCCTACCACCAGCCGGAG
>CAZWHH010000265.1:0-4280 GCA_964633615.1 uncultured Bacteroidales bacterium
AAAGAAGGATTTAACCCGATTAAAATTGCTATTGTAAAAGACACAGACCGAACTGCACCTTTAGGTACAGGGATGTACAAGGTAGGCGGAAACTATGCGGCAAGTCTCCTGGGAATCAAGAAAACCAAAGAAGCAGGATATGCACAACCGCTCTATCTGGACTCAAAAGAAAAAAAATACATTGATGAAATTGGTGCTGCTAATTTCTTTGGCATCAAAGATAATACTTATATTACACCAAAGTCTCATTCAATTCTCCCATCAATTACCAACAAAAGCATTATGGAGATGGCACCGGATATTGGACTCAAAGTAGATTGCCGGCCTGTTTCAGTAGACGAATTAGAAAGCTTTGAAGAAGTAGGTGCCTGCGGTACCGCCGCTATTATTGCACCTATTGGAGAAATTGCTGACTTACAAGAAAACAAGACTTTTACATATAGTCCTGACGGGAAACCCGGCCCCATTTCAACAAAAATATACGAACGCTTACTGGCCATTCAATTTGGAGATGAAAAAGACCCCTATGGCTGGGTTGATTTTATTGAATAAACAATTATTCTTAATGAATTCTGAAACATCCGGTGGATTTTTTTCCCGGATGTTTTTTAATTGATCACTCCTGACCCCAAAAGTTCATTATCCTTATACCATGCTACAAACTGACCTGCCGTTATGGCGCGCTGAGGCTTCTGAAAAACTATATAATAACCCTCATTTCTCTGTATCAACTTCCCTTTTTGCAAAGGTTGCCGATACCTAATGCGAATATCAAGTGTTTCCTCTTTTAGTTGATTTTTCAGGTCTTCTCTCAACCAATGTACATCATTCGCACTAACAAACAAGCCCTGCCGGAATAAACCCGGATGCTTCTCTCCTTCTCCTGCATAAACAATATTTCTGCTGGTATCTGTTCCTATCACATATAACGGCGCTTTCATTCCTCCTACTTTCAACCCTTTACGCTGGCCCACAGTAAAAAAATGAGCTCCTTCATGTTCTCCCGCTTTGGTGCCGGTATAGGTAGAAAAATCAAAAGACTTACATTGCTCCTTATAATCCCGTACACTATCTGCAGGTAAAAATTCTGATTCATCAATCACTATAATATCCCCCTTCAGGGGCTGTAATTTTTGTTGCAGAAATGCAGGCAGGTCAACCTTGCCTATAAAACATATGCCCTGTGAATCTTTTCTCGTAGCCGTTGCCAATTGTTGTTCATGAGCCATCTTTCGAACTTCAGTTTTATCGATAGCGCCTATGGGGAATAATGCTTTTTTAAGTTGATCCTGAGACAGCTGACAAAGAAAATAACTCTGATCTTTCCCCGGATCGTCCCCGGCCAAAAGTCTGTTTACTGTCTGGCCGTTTTTTTGAATGACCTCCTTTTTTACATAATGCCCAGTGGCTATAAAATCTGCATTATATTTCTCTGCTTCCCTGACAAACAGGTCGAATTTCACTTCCCTGTTACACAATACATCAGGATTAGGGGTTCTGCCACGCTGATATTCATTAAACATGTAATTCACCACGCGATTATAATATTGCTTACTAAAATCAACAAAATGCAGGGGTATTCCAAGTTTTTTTGCCACCATTTCTGCAAAAGCAAGATCATCTTCCCAGTTGCAGGAACTAGTTAATGTTCCATTTTGTTCAGACCAATTCTTCATGAACAATCCATGCACCTCATAGCCCTGCTTCTTTAACAGATAGGCAGCTACGCTTGAGTCCACTCCCCCGGAAAGTCCTACAACAACTCGTTCCACATCTTTTGAATTAAATATTTTCAGATGCAAAAGTATGAATTCCATTTGTGAAAACATAAAAGGATATTCTTTCATATCTTTGCAAAAATTTCCAACACAAAATCTGAATAAATGTTCGATAAAGCGTTTGTAAGAAAACCGGGGCATAGTCTCACTGAGGGACTTAGTGAAAACCAACTGGGAAAACCCGATTATATAAAAGCACTTCAACAACATCAGGAATATAAAAATGCACTCATGCAATGTGGCTTAAAGATCATTGAACTTGAGCCGGATGAACAATTTCCCGACAGTGTTTTCATTGAGGATACAGCTGTTATAACTCATAAAATGGCTGTCTTATCGAATCCTGCTCCTTCAGCAAGAAAAGATGAAGTCATTCGAATCTCCGAAGAACTGAAAAAACACTGGAAAGTTTTGGAAAGAATTAAAGAACCAGGGAAACTTGAAGGAGGAGATGTAATGCAAACCGGATCACATTTTTATGTTGGGATTTCGGAACGAACCAATCAGGAAGGATTCAATCAATTTAGCCATTTCGCCGGGATATATGGATATACTACTTCTGCAATAGAACTAAAGGATCTGCTGCATCTGAAAACCGGAATTAATTACCTGGGAAATAATTTTTTATTGATGCAGGAAGGATTTTCATCCGAAAATATCTTCGATTCCTTTCATATTATCAGGGTAAGTAAAAAAGAAGCTTATGCTGCAAATAGTTTAAGAATTAATGAATATGTAATCGTTCCGGAAGGATATCCGAAAACCAGGCTGAAAATAGAACAAGCAGGCTTTAAAACTATAGCTTTAGATGTTTCCGAATTCAAAAAACTGGATGGTGGATTAAGTTGCTTATCGCTTAGGGTTTAATTCAATATTTATTGATATATGCATTTGTAGACACTCGATATATTAATCTGATTTTCAATTTGGTTTATACACCTGAATATAAAAATATATATCAATATTAAAATAATTATAAAATCCTAAATTACAGCATATTGGCTATATATTTCTTTCCTTGGCCAGAAAAACTTTTGCAATGACATCAAGTTTTCACCCAAGAGTTTTTGTATTAAAAGAAAAAATCATAATTTTGCGGCTCATTAAATAACTATTAATAAAATTTAAAATTATGTTGAATCAGTACGAAACCGTTTTCATTACAACTCCCGTTTTGTCTGAAGATCAGATGAAGGAAACGGTCAAAAAATTTAGCCAGTTTTTAAGAGAACGTGGAGGAGAAGTTCTCCATGAGGAAAACTGGGGACTCAGAAAATTAGCTTATCCCATCCAGAAAAAATCAACAGGTTTTTATCACCTGATTGAATTCAAAGGAGAAGGCGATTTGGTTGACAAGCTCGAAATTGAGTATAAACGAGATGAGCGAGTCATCCGGTTCTTAACCGTAAAAATGGATAAATACGCTATTGAATTTGCTGTAAGGCGAAGGAAGAAACAGTCTGAAACCCAACAAAAAAAGGAGGAATAAAAAATGGCTCAACAAAATCAATCAGATATCAGATATTTAACTCCCCCATCAATAGAAGTTAAAAAGAAAAAGTTCTGTTGGTTCAAGAAAAACAACATCAAATATGTTGATTATAAAAACCCTGATTTTCTAAAGAAATTCTTAAATGAACAGGGAAAAATTCTACCCAGAAGAATAACAGGTACTTCAGTTAAATATCAGCGAAAAGTTGCTCAAGCTGTAAAACGTGCAAGGCATCTTGCATTATTACCTTATGTAACAGATATGTTGAAATAATAATATTTGGAAACTATGGATATCATATTAAAACAAGATTTAGATAATCTCGGACATAAAAACGATATAGTAACCGTAAAAGATGGTTATGCAAGAAATTACCTTATTCCAAAAGGATATGCAGTGATAGCAACCGAGTCTGCTAAGAAGATGCATGCTGAGAATCAACGACAAAGAGCTCATAAGGAGGAAAAACTAAAGCAGGAGGCAGAAGAGATCGCGAAGAAAATCGAAGGCACTTCAATTACCATTCCTGCTAAAACAAGTTCAAAAGGAAAAATCTTTGGTTCGATTAACACGATTCAGATTGCCGAAGAATTGAAGAAAAAAGGTATTGATGTTGAAAGAAAGAATATCAGCATAAAAGAAGAACCTATAAAGGAAGTTGGTAATTACAAAGCCAACGTCAAACTACATAAGGATGTTAATGTAGAGATCGATTTTGAAGTAAAACCTGAAAACAAAGAAGAAGAGTAACAATTTTTCTTTTCCAATTAAGAAAAACAGCTTTTGGTAAAAAAAGCTGTTTTTTTTATTTTTATTCCGGGATAAACATCAAACTCACATAAAATTTAAGTACTTATGGAATGTAATCAGGATAAAAACAAGAACTTGTGCAATTGCTCCTATCCATGTTCAAAAAAAGGCATCTGTTGCGAATGCCTGCACAGTCATCGCAGGAATGGTGAATTACCAGCCTGTTACTTTCCGGATGATGTGGAAGAAACTTATGACCG
>CAZWHH010000266.1:0-4274 GCA_964633615.1 uncultured Bacteroidales bacterium
ACCTAATGAACAGGAGGTGTCTTTTGTGGCCTGGCAGGGGATCCATGTACCGGTGGCGGAGGAGGTATAATGATACGGGGTATTGGTGCCAGCCACTTCATAAGGAAAGATGAAACCTGCATGGGCCATGGTATCATTTAGAAAGTAATTCTGAAAATTTGTCTTCAGCTCGTTGGGAAGAAATCCACCCTGAATGTGGGAGTTCCCCAGGTGAACTATATTGATTTGTTCTTTTTTACCGAAACAAATATTTGAGAACTGATTCATTACATGGTTAAAGTTTGTGCTATCCTTTAAATGTTTAAATCTGTTTTCCGGTAAATTTAAAAATTTATACTGAATATAGTTGTATTGAGCGAAAGATGTTTGAAAAATGCCAGGAATCAGGGTCAGGATCAGGAATATTTGAAGAGTCTTATATCTCATAAGCTATCTGCTTTGGCTTTTTTTTCTTGTTGAGTTTCCTTATAAGTTTGATAATCCTTCATGATGGCCTGGTGAAACAGTTGACCAATTATTTTGGAGCCTTTGTAGGTAAAATGGGTAAAATCTTTTCTTGCCAGGGGCGGATCGGCAAACACCCAGCTTGGCATACTGTTTTTGCCCCCCATGGCTTCGTAGGTATCCCAGAACACACAACCGGCCTTGAATGCAGCTCTTTTCTGGGCATTTCTTATTTTTTCAATGTTCGGATAAGACTGATAATGAGTTCCTTCTTTTCTTGACATGTCGGAGACCCCCATGACAATTATGGCCAAATCCGGTTTTGTGTTCTTCAGAGCCTTTAACTGCCTGTAAAATGAATTTTCGTAGAAATTGTAATTGTCTCTGATCATGGGGACTACATTCACTCCAAAATGCAGAATGATCATTTTCACATTCAGCTTGTTCAGCATTTTTTTGTAGAAGGTCATGTTTGTTTTGGTAAAATCGGTGCCACTGCTTCCTCTTAAAGGAATGTTATCGATTGTTATTCCGGTATTGCTTTCCATTGAGATGCCGTAAATATCGGGACTGTGGACGCCCTGGAAATGGATGGAATATTTATCTGATGAGGGATCCACATTCCATGATATCTCTTCTAACTGGCTGGCAGAAGGCCTCATGTCTGCATCGTTGATTTCACCCTCTTCATTGAGTTTGACAATGAAGGGTTTGTCGTTGTGGCTGTAAAAAATACGGCATCTGTTAAACCGGGCATTCCTGGGATAGCCGATGGGTGATGCTTCAAGTTCAATGTTTGCTTCGTAGACTTGATTCTGGTATGAGCTGTAAATAGGGGAAAATTTGGAGAAGGAGAGGAGCAACCCGAATTTTTTATGTGGAAGTGATGAGTTGCCAATATTTTTGGTGGTATAATGGATCCATGATTTGGAAGCATTGTATTTCATTGATATGGTTGTGTTGAATGGTAATTTTGCAGGAAATAATCCAAAACCACTGCCACCAAACTGTTCTTGCATTTTATTTCTGAGATAGGATGTGATCCGGTCGCCTTCTATTTGTGAATCCCCGTAATGCAGTATATGGATCAGTTCGTTATACTTTGCATTGTCAATCGCGTCAAAGAATGGGTATAAAACAGACGGGTTATTACCGGGATACTGCAAGTTCTTGTTAAGTTGCGCAGGATGTATTTCCTGTGGTTGTCTTTTGCTTGTATCCTGAATTTCCGGCGATGCACGTGCAGTGTCGGAACCATTCTTTTCTAAGGTGTCAGTTTGCAGATCGTTTGGTTTCGCTTCCTCGCCGGTTTTTTTTACAATCAAACTGTCTCCTTCTTCAACAACAGGTTCCAGTATTTTTGATATGTCCTTGTACTGATTTTCGGGTTTTTGGTAAATTTCTTTCAGGGTGGGGAAGGAGAGATGAATGTCATCGGTTAACTGTATCCCCTCTTTAGGCATAAAGAAGGCTAATAAAGCTATTGAAAACAGCAGGGCAAGGAAAAAAAGCATTATTTTATAGGGTTTCATCTGCTATTTTTATTTTTCAAAGGTCCTGTGGCATACTGCAAAATTTATTGGGCCACATAAATTGCTGTTTTTGCTCTGCTTCTGCATAAATCAGAAAATGTAATAAAGCGGTATATTCCTGAATAAGAAGATTTTTTATATTGACCGCGTTTTTGCTTATTTTTCACAGAACAATTATCTTAAAGGCCTTTCTCTATTAGTTGCATTTTAGTTTGATTTATTTCTCCTTCCTGGTCTTTTGATGTCACCTAACCCGCGTAATTTATTAATAATGCAGTCTAAATGAACACAAGGCTGCTTTATCCCTAAATTTAATATTTTTACTTTAATCAAACATGCAGGGAAAGTTAATTCTTGTCCCTGCTTTGATGAAACATTAAAAAGTATAGGTGAATCAGGTTTTTTTCTTGATTTTCAAATACTGCCCTGCCTTTAATTTTTTTGCGTTGTTCAGATCATTCAGCCTGATCAGTTCTTTCTGACTGACACCCGGATATTTTCTGGCAATATCCCATAAGGTATCTCCGTATTTTACTTTGTAATAAATAAACTCTTGGTTTTTCTCTGTCTCTGTCTCCTTAATGGCTGTATTTTTCTTTTCTACCGGTTG
Source organism: uncultured Bacteroidales bacterium (assembly GCA_964633615.1). Classification (GTDB taxonomy): domain Bacteria; phylum Bacteroidota; class Bacteroidia; order Bacteroidales; family UBA12077; genus JAGXLC01. The sequence continues at coordinate 2,587 of CAZWHH010000266.1, forward strand.
TCCGATTCGTTGCTGCTTTTCCGAAAAGCTCAGGGAGTTAATGGGTTTGTAATAGCCGACCTTGCTTTTCGGCACATACACAACCAGTTTTTGTCCTGCCCTTATGATATTTCCCCGGATGTTGTTCCAGTATCTTAATTGGGAAGCTCTCAGATCGTACCACTCAGCAATATAACCCAGGTTATCACCGGGTTTGACTTTATAGTAAAGTTTTGCTTTACCGCTTGGTGTTTGTTGTACAAACCTGGTGCTGCGGGGATTTTTTATGATCTGATCCTTGAAGAAATCTTCATTTTTATAATTGTAAATCGAATCTTTCATGCTCAGGAACTCCAGGGTTTTGTCAACGGGTATCTTCAACGTGAAAGTTGTGTTTATAGCGGGGATGATATTCCTTCGATATTGAGGATTCAGGTCTTCCAGTTGTTTACCCGGGATCTTCAGGACCTCCGCGACCTGTTTAAGATGAAGTTTTTTCTTAATATGTAAAGTGTCCGTAGCCAGGGGCAAATTCGTGGGCCGGGGATAAATGTTATGTATTTCGTGGTAATTCATAATGTAGGTAGCCGCGATAAAAGCCGGGTAATAACCTCGTGTTTCACGGGGCAGGTAATAATAGATATCCCAGAAGTTCTTTTTCCCGCCAGCTCTGTAAATGGCTTTGTTTACATTTCCCGGGCCACAGTTGTAAGCAGCAATTGCCAGGTCCCATTCACCAAAAATGCCATATAAATCCTTCAGATACTCTGCCGCGGCACGAGTGGCTTTAACCGGATCGCGGCGTTCGTCTACGAAAGAATTGATGGTAAGTCCATAAATCTTTCCCGTACCATACATAAACTGCCATATACCGGTAGCTCCTGCCCTGGAAACTGCTCTAGGGTTTAATGCTGATTCGATAATAGCCAGGTATTTAAGTTCATGAGGGAGCTCGTGCTGATCAAAGATCTTTTCGAAAATGGGGAAATAATAATTTGACAGTCCCAGGATGGTTTCCACATTTTCCCTTCTTTTTTGGGAATATACATGAATGAAATTCCGTACTATGGGGTTATAATTCAACTCAATAGCAGAGGGGATATTCTGTATTCTTTCTATGTAAACAGAATCAGAAAATTCCGGGATGGTTGTATCTCCGTCACTCGTATATACGGTATCTTTGATTATCTTTTTCAAATACCAGTTGTTTAGCGCTTCGTTGATGTTTTTGTCGAAATTTTCTGAGATTCTTTTCACTTCTTTCGGTGCATCGGAGTTTTGTGCAAATATTCCTGTGTTCGTTAACAACAGGAAGAAAGCGAGTGATAACCTGGCTAATTGGTTCATAAATTCAAAGTTTTAAATGGCTAAATTAAGAAATATTAAAAAGAAATGGAACACCTGATTCCGGGAAATGTTTGTGAGTTATCCGTATAAATTGCAGCTGGCTGAATACTAAGCGACAAATCTTTGCTGACATCGAAGTGATAAAGATGAGCATCCACCGAGGCATCAATAATATTGAGTACATACAAGGCAAACATTCCGATGATGTTCAGGTCCCGATAGCGTCTGTAGTAATCTTTGGCCTGTTTGAGGCGGTCGGGTGAGGTGACTCCTTTGTAATCGCTTATATTGCCATTTACCAGATCGATGTACGCTTTGTTGTATTCGATGTACCGTATATTGTTCCAGTGGTAAAAATAGAG
>CAZWHH010000267.1:0-1387 GCA_964633615.1 uncultured Bacteroidales bacterium
GGGGTTGAACTCAGAATAAAAGTTAATAAGGATCTTGATGAATCATTTAATTTGCTGAATAAAGGGGAATGTGATATCATGGCCTTTAATTTAACAATTACAGAGGAACGCAAAAATAAGATTGACTTTACCATACCCCATACTCAGGCAAGACAAGTTCTCGTTCAAAGGAAACCTGAAGGATGGAGTAAAATGTCTCAGGGGCAAATGGACAGGAAATTAATTCGTAACCAGTTAGAATTAAAAGGAAAAGTGATTTGGGTAAGGAGTAATTCGTCCTATGCTCAGCGGTTAAAGAACCTTTCTGAAGAGATTGGTGGAGGAATCAAGATCGTGGAAAAAGATAAGTATATAGAAGAACAACTTATTGCCTTGGTATCTAAAGGGGAGATAGATTTTACAGTATGTGATGAAAATCTTGCCAAAGTAAATAGTACCTATTACCCTAATATTGATGTCAAAACAGCAATTAGTTTTCCACAGAATTTAGCATGGGGAGTAAAGAAAGGAGCCGATTCTCTTCGTTTGTTCGTTAATGAGTGGTTACAGGATTATAAAAAGACGCTGGATTATGCATTGATTTATAATAAATATTACAAAAACAGGCGGTCTGCAATTATCCGAAAGAGTGAATATTACACGATCAGTAGCGGTAAAATATCCCCTTATGACCCTATTATAAAGAAATATAGCAAAAAGGTTGAATGGGACTGGCGTTTAATTGCTTCACTTATATTTCAGGAATCACGTTTTAATCCTAAAGCTCAGTCCTGGGCTGGAGCCAAAGGATTGATGCAATTAATGCCTTCTGTGGCAGAACGTTTTAATGTACCGGACCGAACAGATCCTCAGCAGAATATCAGAGGAGGGATTGAACTCTTAGATTGGCTTGATCAGCGTCTTAAAAAAAAGGGAATTAAAGATGAAGAAGCCCGGTTGAAATTTATCCTGGCTTCATATAATGTGGGTATGGGACATATTTTAGATGCCAGACGTTTGGCAAAAAAATATGGTAAAGATCCGGATAAATGGGAAAATAATGTAGATGAGTTTATCTTAAAAAAATCAAATCCGAAATATTATAAGGATGAAGTGGTTTATTACGGGTATTGCAGGGGAACTGAGACTTATAATTACGTGAGGCAAATTCTGGATCGTTATGAACATTATAAAAACCTTATCGAGAGTGGCTGACAGAGAATAATACCTCAATAAATTCCGATATGATCATTGCCGTGGCACCCCAGATTTTTATATCTCCAAATTTAAAATAAGGTGCGCGAATTAATCGGTTGTTTTCATAGAAGTTTTGGTCAATAATCGAGTATTTAGGGTTTAAAAGATCGGCTATTTTTATTTCAATTATATCTTCAACTTCCTTTTGATC
>CAZWHH010000267.1:1487-4252 GCA_964633615.1 uncultured Bacteroidales bacterium
CTATTTTATTTCCGATGTTTTTTTATAAATTCTTCAACTTCCGGTACTCCTCCCTGATATACCAGGTAGCCGTTATAAGGTTCTTTCTTAGTGATTTCTGAGTTAACCGGAGTAAGCATAATATTTTTTACTTCTTCCCTGTTCTTTGTTTGTCCGAGAGCCCATCCCAGTTTAATATAAGCAACTTCAGGCAGCATGTTCTCCGCTGGAACAATTCCTATGTCCATTAAATCTCTTCCTGTATCATACACGAACATATGAACGTAGCCCCAAAGCGTTTGGACAGTCATATAGATGTGTACCCCTTTATCTATAGCTCTTTTTAAAGCCGGGTACACCGGTTTATTTACATGACCCAGGCCGGTGCCGGCAATTATAATCCCTTTGTATCCGTTATCAACTAAAGCATCAATTATATCGGGCTGCATATTAGGATAATAATACAAGATCGTGACTTTTTCTTCGAAATAGGGGAGAATTTTTACTTTGCGATCCTTTCTTCTTTTTTTATAATCTTTCTTGATATGTTTTATTTCCCCTCTTTTTACGGTGGCAAGCGGGGTATCACCCAAAGTTCTGAATGTAGACCGATAAGATGAGTGCATCTTTCTGACCCTGGTTCCTCTATGGAGAAAGCCATATTCATCGGATGTTGGGCCAAACATACACACCATCACTTCAGCAATATCTGAATGTCCTGCTGTGTATGCAGTATGGATCAGGTTAAGGGCTGCATCAGATGAAGGTCTGTCTGAGGAGCGCTGAGAACCTACCAGCACAATGGGTACCGGCGGGTTCTGGATCATGAATGTTAGCGCTGATGCTGTATGATGTAGAGTATCAGTACCATGTCCAATCATAATTCCGTCAATCCCTTTTTCGATCTCTTCTCCTATAGCTTTTGCCAGTTCTATGTATTGTTCCGGTCCCATATTTTCGCTGAAAACAGCAAAGACCTTTTCAGTAGTCAGGTTGCAAATGTCTGCCAATTCAGGGACTGCTCCATATAACTCGCCCGGAGAAAAGGCCGGGATTACTGCTCCTGTTCGATAATCCAGTCTGGATGCTATAGTGCCTCCTGTTCCAAATAATTTTACATTGGGAAGATGGTCTGAGTAGGGAAATTCTTGTTCAGGGATCTGATAATTTGCTTTTTCATAGCCTTTCTCCACCATATCATTTATGGTGTCTACATCAATTCCAATATTGTAACCTGTAGGTATTTTCAGCACAAGATGCTTGTCGTCATCATTTTCCGAGCGGGGTAAAATTTTTCCCTCAAACTTTCCCCGTGTTGTTTTGATATCTACTTCACTCCATACCCTGATGTTAAATTTTTTTAAAATTTCCAGAGATTTGCCTTTATAACCTTGATGCGTTTCTTTTTCTTTACCCATTATAATTTGTAATTATTAAAATAATCCTTGTAAAAATTCAGGTGTTTATCTGCCATGGCTTCCCAGCTATATTCTTCAACAATAATTCTATTGGCTTCTTTCCCCAGTCTTTCTTTAAGCCCTTCATCCTTAATGATTTCTGTAATTGCATCGGCAAACTCTTCAGAGTCTTTAGGATTGACAAGAAATCCGTTTTCATTGTGGTTGATAATCTGTTTGATACCACCGTATTTGGAAGCAACCACAGGTTTTCCACAGGCCATCGCCTCCTGCGATGTCATTCCAAATGGTTCAAAGATAGAAGGCAATACAAAAAGTTCAGCCTGCTGATAATACTGAACGAGTTTCTCATCCGGGACATAGCCAATAATGTGAACTCGTTCAATGTTTTTCTCCTTTATTATTTCTTTCATTTTGTTATAGACCTCTTTTTCTCTTTGCTTAGGCTTAGGAGAACCTCCACCAATTACCAGGTGTATATCATCAATCCTTTTACTCACAATATCGAAGGCATGAAGAAGCAAGTCATGTCCTTTATTTGAATCAATACGGCTCAGGCAGAATATGTATTTATCAGGGAGGTCGGTTTTTTTATTTTTTTCTTCCGCTGTAGGTTTTTTGTATGTGTGAATATCTACACCGGGGGGAAGAATGGATATGTTTTCCTGTTCAATGCCGTACAGTTCTTTTAACTTTTCTCTCTGAACATTTGAGGTCAGTGCATGTGCATTAACAGATTTAAAAATGCGTTTTTCTTCACTGATTCGCTTGGTGAAGTTAAATTTTTCTTCCATCTCATCGGGGTCTCCTCCCATATCCTCTTTCTTCCATGCGCCCAGACTGTGAGCTGTGAAATAGGTAGGCTTGTTGAGTGATTTAGCTACATCGAGTGTAACAATACCTGCATCAACATAATGCCCATGAAAAAGGTCATATTCCAAATTCTGTTCTTTGATAAATTTTATCATGTTTTCTGCCAATTCGGGCAATACATCATAAATGTATTCTTTGGGGATGAACTCCCATTTTCCAGCTGGAATTCTTATTACTCTTACTTCCGGCTGATTAGGGACAGGATCTATTTGTTTTCTGGATTTGTCAAACCATCTTGTGTAGATATCCACGTGATATCCTTTCCTTGCCAGCGCTTTGGATAATTCCAGCACATATACAACCTGTCCGCCTGTATCGGTTTGTCCAAGTTGTGGAACCGGATCGAAATATCCATGCGTACTGAGCATGGCAATTCTTTTTATATTATTCATGGCTCTTAAGATTTTTGAGTTCGTAATCTTTTGTAATGATTAAATGAGCTCTTTCTCTTTGTTTTCGTATTATTTCATGCTCAATTGTCAGAATTTTTTCCAG
>CAZWHH010000268.1:0-4223 GCA_964633615.1 uncultured Bacteroidales bacterium
TAATTCGCTTTATTGGCTTGCAGCCGGTTTCGCTTCATACCCTGTGGAATTGGCTATGCCTTATTTAACAAGGTAAACCAAATAGCCTAATCCCGTAAGCAACGAACACTGAAACCTGTAGCCTTAGGGTAGCCGTCCCTGTAAAAGACCTCATAACTGTAGACAAGGTGCCGGTACTGTGCACTGCCCGTATTGCACTCTGTAGCACTCCACCAGGTACCGCCGCCGCTAATGCCGTCGAAATAATTCCAGATCTTACGGTAGCCACCGGGGAGGCCGGAAAATCCATAATCGTCAGTTCCATTTCCTCCTGAATTCCAACGGGAAGTTGCTTTTAAGTGACCACCCACTTGTCGCCAACCATACTCTTCTTGTGTGTATCCACCATTGTCGTTGCTTATGTATTCTGCTAACTCCTCCCATTCTTCATCGCTCGGAACATGCCACCCATCAGGACATATACCTTGAACCCCACTGGGGTTGCTATTGCTGCTGCTTGCACCGTCCATAACGGCACTCCAATTGTATATTACGCCGTATGTATCATAATTCTCAGTGGCCTTTGCTTCATTTACACTAGTTCCATCATAACCATACACATAATAATATGGATCGGTATCTGAGCCAGTGCTGGGACCAACTACGCTCGGCAAATATTTCAGGTTTTCAGCCATCCAAACCTGGTCTCCTATTCTTACCCATTCATATTCTTGGCCATCACGGGTATCTGTAAAAGTACCAGTTTCAAGCACTGAAATGTAATTTTTCTTTTTTTCAGTATTTGAACCATATGAACCTCCAACCGCTAAACTCACATCATAAACCCCGTCTGAATTATAGGTATGAGAGGGATCCTGCACAGTACTTGTTTCTCCATCACCAAAATCCCAAAGCCAGCTTTCCGGATCTCCTGTGGATTCATCAGTGAAATGAACAGTACTGCCCGAGCTAATATTGGTGGAATCTGAACTGAAGTCAGCTACCGGGGAAGTGCCAGTTATTATATCTTTCTCCCACTGTGCAAGAGTAGTATTAAAATCGGCAACATTATAACCTACAAAGGAAACATCAAAGCCTATTTTTCCTTCTACACCACCGTAAATACCATATTCCCATCCATCAGCATCAATTATACCACTATAACGAAGGTAGGGACTAACTGCAAGATAAGGGCCTAATTCGATAAATTTATCCTGTATTGTAGTGTCAGCCTTTGTTGGTTCTTTTTCGCTATTATCTTCTTGTTCCGATTCTTCTTCTTTCTTTTTAGAGAAAGGATCCCAGCCCACATTAAAACTTATGGCAGGCTCTACGTAAACTTTGGCATTCACTTCACCTGATTCATTACTCATTTCCAATTGTTTTTCCTCAAAAGTGCCTCCTTTATTCCATATTGACTTCCACTGGGGGTTAGCATCATCATCGTAGCGGGCACCAAAATCCAAATACTGGGATGTTTCAAAACCGGTGGTAAAAACTGAAGAAACACTTACACCTGTTTCAAATCCGGCTGTAAAAGAAATCTTTATATTGACAGGAACCGGTCCTATCATAAAAGGATAAGAAATGCTTTTTAAAGTAATTGCATCACTGTAAACAATCTCTTCACTTGCCTCCACCTCAATATCAAAGTTCATATCAAGGTCCCCATGGGCTGTAAGATATATATATTTAATACGCAATGGAGTAATATCAAAATGGTCAATAAAGGCAGGTTTAAAATTTAGTTCCCCTTCTTTAATAGTTATTTTTAAATCTGTATTTTCCACAGTACCATCAAATAATACCAAATTATTGAACTCAAAGCCACTTCCTTTTTTCTTTAAGCTTATACCTTCTCTTTGAATATCTACTTCTCCTTTAATAACTTTCCCCTTTGTCTCTGATTTTTTAACATCTTCATCACTTAATAGCAAATGAATTGAATCCTCAACATTATAGTATTCAAATACATCGGAAAGTCTTCCTGAATGGGTATTTAAAATTAAAGTATCTCCAAGATAGGAAAAATCATCGACTATCTTTACATAACCGTTGTATTTGTATCCCACAATAACAGAATTCTCAGTTACTCCCAGATCTGTATCCCCTAAATACTTGTAAATTTCATTTTCCACCTCTGAGGTATCACTTACCAAATAAGTTTTAGTAGTGTCTATGATTATTGTTTTAGGGGAAAGCTTCATTACATTAATTTTAACAACTTCTGAATATAGGGGCTTCTCACATGATTCCTCTGTAATTTTTGCCCTGAAAAATGTTGTGTCGTTTATCTTTCGTAATAATTCGTTCGTATTTTCACCTTTAATATCTTGCCATTCTTCTTTTGCATAAGACTCCTGCCACTGTATTTCACCACGAATATCGCCTTTCAGTTTTATTAGCGCTGTATCTCCTTTTTCCAAAGTGCTGTCGGCTTCATACTTTATTGCCAGATCTTGCCCATAGCTTTGAACTATAGACATAAAAAAAGCTGCAACAAATAATAATATTATGTAATATGTTTTACTAAAGCTTTTATTTATCATAACGTAAAGTTTTTAATAAACAGAAAAGATTTTTTTATTCTATAATAATTTTGGCAGATACTTTTTCATCTACATTGGTAATCTCTACCATATAAATGCCTGAAGGAATATTTCCCAACGGAAGTTGCTTCAACTGACTTTGAGAGACGTTGCATCGATCTGAATAAACGGTTTTACCTGTAAGGTCTAACAATTTAATTGTATATTTCCCCTGCAAATTACCGGGAAATTCAATGTTTAATACACTCCGGGCAGGATTGGGATAAATTGCCAATTCTTCACCTTCTATAACCGGAATATCAGTAATTTCAACTGAAACACTTACTGTATCATGAGCAGTACATTGCAGACTATCTGTTACGGTGAGCACATAATCCGTAGTCTCTTCCGGCGTAGCCTCCGGGTTTGCTATTGTATCATCATCAAGGGTGTTACCCGGCTCCCACATATAGGAATAGTTACCATACCCATCATAGGCAGTGGGGTTTCCTCCTAATTCAACACCTTCACCCTCCTCTATGCTTTTGTCGCTACCTGCATTAGCTTTTAAAGCAGGTGGCTGGTCAACATTTACCTCAACTACATATTGAGAATATCCCTTATTCACTGAAAAAAGAGTAATAAGTAAAACAGAACTAATGAATATAAAATTTTTCATATACTACATGTTATGAGATTTCAATATTATCATTATTCAAATTATGTTATATATTTCTTACAATAATTATTTTTCATCCAAAAAAAAATAATATAACTTTTGTTTTCATAGTTATATAGTTAAATTATTTTTAACGTTAACTTAGCAAAACCAATTGTAATAATTGAATACGCAAAGTAACTTTCTCAGTTTCTTTATGCTGCCTATAATTAAGAAAACATTCTCAAAATTACTCATTAATGAGAATGCAACTACTCATTGATGAGTATGCGAATAATTATTGCAGAAACCCAAACAAATACAATGGAATCTTATTAGATCAATATTTTTATAGCGCTTTATCTACCAGGGAATGGTTTTCATGCATTGTCTGCCAGCAGGCCTTACAAAGCAGCTGTTTTTAACAGCATAAAAATGTTCAGTCGGGAAATCGGCAGGTGAACGGTTGTTTTGTTTGTTGATTGGGATTGTAACCCTATCCCCCGTTACGTAGAGACACGCCGCGGCGTGTCTCTACGTAACGGGGGGCATGATAAATTTGTTTCCCTGTTACTTTGTTTATCACAACCTACTCTCTTGTTTTAATACAAAAACCCAAACAGCCACAGCGGTATATGGTTCATATATCCATATTCTATATTATCTAAAGCCAGAAAAGCTTTGTTTTTTGATAAATGCTTAATCTGCGCCCCGGTTTTATTTTTGCCACCTACTTCAATAAACCAGGTGTCATCCACCATAAAATCGGTCATCTTGGGAAATGTTAAATAATGCTGATTTTTTAACTGGTTGAAAAACGCCAGTTTTTTACGATGTTTTTCAAATAGTTTATTCATTGTGCTTATTTTGGTAAGCAGATATACTAAAATTTTGCTTGCCATGATAAGCAAATATATTTTTTTTATTGAAGTTTCAAAATGATGATTGGTGAGTTTGGGAGAACTATATTAATAGACAGGGAAAAATATCGAAAAATCTGCGTGAATTAATCCGTGTAAATCTGTTGAATCAGCGTTATCCGCGTTCTATATTGCTGA
>CAZWHH010000269.1:0-4211 GCA_964633615.1 uncultured Bacteroidales bacterium
CAACTTTCTCATAAGTAGGTGTTTTGACACGAAAAGGTTTCCGGTTAAAAAACTGATTCCCGCCATACGCATTTTTACCCCATCCCGTGTATGTTTCCTTACTTTTCCCTGACAAATACCCGGCACCTGCAGCACCGCCCAGTCCCAGGAAAGCACCTGCCATGCCGCTGAGCTTTACAAATTCACGCCTGGAAACTTTGTTTTTTTTCTTATCCATTGTATGCTTATTTTGAATCTCTCTACAAATATTAATTAGTTACAAATGTAACTATCTTTAATTAAAAATTCATTAAACTTTTTAACTAAATAATTGATAAATTGGTATTTTTATTCATTCAAAATAGAAAATCACATGAACTATTCATTTGAAGAATCATTGGGCAGAATAACACATCAAGTATCGAAGGGATTGGGGAAAAAGCTTGTAAAAAAATTCTCAGAAAAGAACTATCAAATCGATTCTTATGAATGGACAGTAATTTCATACTTAGCCAATAACCAGAAAGCGATACAAAACGATATTGCCATATTCATGGGCTTAAACAAAGTCAGGGTAATGAGGATACTCGATGATCTTGAAAAACAAGGTTATATCAAAAGAACAATTGCTAAAAGCGACAAGAGGCAAAACAAAGTTCAACTAACACCCGCCGGAAAAAAACTGTATAATAATCTGGAGCCCATGGCCGGGGAAACTTTGAAAGAAATCTATTCAGACCTCCATGCAAAAGAAATAGAACAATGTATCAATACACTGAAAAAAATACAACAAAAACTACCTGATTAACAAGCAAATATTTTCTAAAATTCCTGCGATTTATTTTACTTCATATTGTTTATCTGAATAAAGATTCAGAATTTCAAAAGCATTTCTATGCAATCCAAAAATACTGGTCTGGTTATGCAAAATGATCAGCTCAAAATTCTCTGAAGGGTGCATAAAAATAAAACTAGTATACCCCATATCAGAACCACCGGCAAATAAATAATTATGGCCGGCATTAAACCCTCTGCGCCAACCAAAACCATAAAAGAATTTGGCATTCCTGAAAAATTTAATGCGCTTTGCAATCTTAAGTGAGCTTTCACTGAGTAACACATCAGATTTCCAGACAGACAGCCATTTTTTTAAATCATTCATATCAGAAAAGACACCTGTCACGCCTCTCAGATAGTCATTGCCCAGTTCCTTTTCAGAAATATCAAAGTCATTCTCTTCTGAATTAAAGATATAACCAGTTGCCCTGTTCTTCACCCCGGAAAACCAGCCGTCTTTAAAAACCTCAGTATGATTCATCCGGAGAGGTTTAAAGACATTGTCCTCCATAAATTTCCGGTAATCCTTTCCGGATATTTTTTCAATTATTAACGCCAACAATGCATAATTTGCCGGATTATGCTGAGCTCTTGTATTGGGCTTAAAAGATAATTGATTTTTCTCGTGCAGAAAATCCAGTAATTCTTCATTTGTAATATTAGTCACATCATGAAACGAAAAAGGCAATCCACTGACCTGTAGCAACAGATGATTTATGGTTATATCACTTGCATAATCTGGCATATCAAGGATATCACCCACACTTTGCTCCAGTGTAAGTTTATCCCTGTCTTTTAATATCATGATACCTGCAGCCGTAAATTGTCTGGTGATGGCACCCAGGTTTATCTTAGAATGTTGAGTAAACTCTTCCTTTTTCTGAATATCCGCCAAACCATAGCTTTTTGAAAACAGCACTTCACCCTCCTTTTGTACCAGGATATTCATCCCGGGGTAATTCTCCCTGGCATATTCCTGGAAGATACTATCCAGCTTCAGTGACTTCTCTAGCTGAGAATACACATTGATTGTATTGGTAACAGCAATCAGAAAAAAGACCCACAATAACCCAAAATATCTTAAACGCCCCATATTATTCCTTTTTAGGATGTTGCTTACAATAAGTATTAATCATCTCACTGGCTTTTTTATACCCTTTATCCAGTGCTTTATAAAAATCCTGACATCCCTCATTAAATTGATTCAATTGAATTTTTGAAATACCCCTGTCATAATAAGCTATTCCATAGTTTTCATCATAATCTATGGCCCGGCTATAATCCTCAATGGCTGCTTTATGTTCTCCTTTTATCTCCTTCGACTTACCCCGGTAATAATAAGCAGTGGCGTATGTAGAATCAATTTTTAATGCACGTCCAAAAAAATCAATAGATCGATCTATATTCCCCATGTTGGCATAACTCAGACCGAGCATCAACACAGCCCGCTTATGATCCTTTTTAAATTCCAATACTTTTTCAAGGTGTTCCCGGGCTTCTTCTGTCCGTCCCATATGCAATTCAGTAAGTCCCAAATTATACCATACTTTAGGATTCTCCGGTTCAGTTTTACTCACTCTCAGGAAATCATCAACCGCTTTTCCATAATCCTGCAATTGAGCATAAGAATGGGCCCGATGATACCTTGCATCTCTGTTGTCCGGGTTCTGTTCCAGGCAAGAAGTAAAATCTTTGGCTGCTTTATCAAATTTTTGTAAGAGGTAATACAAATAGCCTCTTTGATAATACAATTCTTCATTTCCTCCCATCATCTCAATAATCCGGGTATAATCTTCAATCGCCCCCCTGTAATCACTAACAGCTGCTCTTGCTTTCACTCTTTGCTGATATACATTAAGGTTGTCCATTCCCAGTTTTAAAGCCTTCGAGTAATCGGAAATGGCTTCAGGCTTTTTGTTCAATTCTCTGTAAGCTGAACCTCGTTTGAAATAAGCATCAGCAAACGAACTATCCAATCTGATTACTTTTGAAAAGTCTTCAATGGCCTCATCGAACTGTTGTTTTTTCAACTCGAGAAATCCTCTCTGGTAATAACCCATTTTAAAATCATTCTCAAGTTCAACAGAGCGGGAAAAATCCATTATGGCTGAATCTAAATGATTCATATTCTTGTAGGTCAACCCCCGGAAATAATAAAGCTGATGTCTCCCGGAATCAAGTGCAATAGCTTTTGTATAATCCTGAATTGCTTTATTAAATTCACTGATAGAATCATAGGCAAGTGCCCTGCCCGTGTAATATTCACTTACATCCTCATCAAACCAGATGGCCCTGGAATACTTTTCCACAGCCTGCACAAATTGCGCAGAATCATATAGATCTTCGGCTTTTTGATAGATCTGTTTCCCAAATTTGGGGCGCAAAAGAAAGAAAAGTACAACAATGATTACAATAATTAAAACCGGAATAATCCATTTTTTCATATTTTCAAAATTTTAGAATCACACACATAAAGCATGAGTTCGGTCTAAGAGTTTTTCTGAATAGTAAGATTCTATATATAATTCTCATATCCTGTCCTTATCTATAAACAAAACAATTCAAATATAAGGAATTAATTAAAAAGTTAAAAACAAGGTCCTCTCCACAAATAAAAAAAACAGGTTTTCTTTTTTCTATCTTTTATCTCTGTCTCTCCACTAATTTTTTATACGATAAAAATATATTATCTTCGATTTTTTCAAAGAAAAATAATCACATCTAACAATGTACAACTTTCATAAGGATAAGGAAAAATATTTCAATTATCAGTTTCTCACAACCCGGGATTATATTATTCCTTTTATAGAAGATTATATTCATCTGATCCCTTCAATGAGGATTCTGGAAATAGGATGTGCAGAAGCCGGGGTGTTAAAAGCTTTTACGGAACGCGGACATATTTGTACCGGCATAGAACTTAGCAAAAGCAGGGTGGAAATTGCAAAAGAATTTATGAAGGGTGAATTAGAAGACGGAAAAATATCCTTTATAACTAAAAACGTATATGATATCAATGTCGAAAAAGAGTTTGATAAACCCTTTGATATTATCTTATTAAAAGATGTAATTGAACATATTCCTGATCAGCAAAAATTTTTAAGTAAACTCAGCCATTTTATGGCTCCTTCAGGAAAAGTCTTTTTTGCATTTCCCCCCTGGCAAATGCCTTTTGGCGGTCATCAACAAATGCTTAAAAATAAATTTTTATCTTCCTTGCCTTACTTTCATTTATTTCCTTCCCCGTTTTACCGGAGATTAATGAAAGCGTTTGGTGAATCAGATCAAAAAATTAATAATATTTTAGATATAAAGAAAACAGGAATCTCGATAGAACGATTTAAAAAAATTATATCAAAGGAAAACTATTCAATAAAGGGTGAAAAATTATTCCT
>CAZWHH010000270.1:0-2033 GCA_964633615.1 uncultured Bacteroidales bacterium
AAAGAACTTTCGCCTCCCTGGGCCCAATTTGATAAGTAACCCTGGTTAAAATAAGCATTGCCAATACCCCCAATATCCCACTGAGGGAAAATTATTTTTACTTCTTTGGGTTTTTTAAGTTTTTCAATATTCTTCATCGTAGAAAGTTCTTCAAGAATAGCTTGCTGAGGTTTGCTTTCAATTATCTGAATGCCTTCATAAAAGGAGATCTTCATAGCGTTTTTATTGGGATAAATCCATAAACCTGCGGGGTAGTCTTTTTGGTCGTAAATCAAAAAACGAAGAGAATCTTTTATGTTTTTTGTCAGGGGAAAGGAAATAGAATCGTCTTTTTGATTGTAAATAGTGAACAAGGTGGTATCTTTTTTTACGTATTGAAGAAGAGTTTTAAGATAATTATAAACCGAATCATGTGTGGCTTTCGATGCTGAATCTGCATAAACCGGGAGAATGGAATCCCGCCTGATGATATGATTAAGATATTGTAATGTAGTATCTATTGGTAAACTCTGTGCATAATTAATTAATTTTTTCAGATGAGATTTAAGGGTGTCTTTTGAATTAAACAGGGTGTCTTGTGTTAGTTTATTCTGTAAATATTTTATAGCAGTGTCTGCTTTTAACCAGGCTGTATCTATCTGAGGTATAAGATCTATAGTGTCTGTATGGATCGTATCATTTGAAAAATCAGATATGAATTCATCCAGCCAGGATTCCGCCTGAAGATCATTCGATGCTTGAATGTTTGATGTATCAATTATAACGGTATCATTTGATGATAATAAAAACGGTCGCAGATCCCGAAAAAAATTTTCCTTTCCATATGTAATCAGGGGCAGGGACAATAGAATGATTAATAAGGCTTTATATTTCATCTTCAGGGTTTTGTTCAATAAAATTCTGCAATAATATTTTATTTTTTCGATAAATATATAATTTTGTATCAAAATTCCAATTATGGATTTGTTTTTCTTTCTCTGTGTTTTTGTAAAATATCGCTACCTTAATATTAAAAGAAGAGATAGCTTTCCAAAGTATCAATAGTAATTAAGTTTATTTATTTGTCAAAATTAGTTTCTATTGTTTTATAATATTTAAATTATATCATTTAAATTATATCATGTTATGGAATTACCCTTTGCAGAATCATATAAAATTAAAATGGTTGAAACCATTAGAAAAAGTAAACGTTCGGAAAGAGAAAAATGGATACAGGAAGCGAAATATAATTTGTTCAACCTGAAAAGTGAACAGGTGTTTATTGATCTTTTAACTGATTCAGGCACCGGTGCCATGAGTGATCAGCAATGGTCAGCTTTGATGTTGGGTGACGAGAGTTATGCAGGGGCTTCATCTTACTATAAAATGAAACAGGCCATCAAAGATATCTTGGGATTTGATTATTTTCTCCCAACTCATCAGGGAAGAGCTGCAGAAAATGTATTGTTTTCAGTTCTTGTGAAACAAAATGATATAGTCCCCGGAAATTCACATTTTGATACCACCAAAGGTCATATAGAATTCAGGAAAGCAAAAGCTGTTGATTGTACAATTGATGAAGCTTTTGATACCCAGTTGGATCACCCTTTTAAAGGGAATATTGATCTGGTCAAACTGGAAGAAACACTTAAGAATCACCCCCCAGAAAAAATACCATTTATTGTAGTAACCCTGACTTGTAATTCATCTGGCGGACAACCGGTTTCGTTGAAGAATATGAAAGAGGTTAAGCAAATGGCTGAAAAGTATGGGGTCAAAGTTTTATATGATTCAGCCAGGTTTTCTGAGAATGCCTATTTTATTAAACTCAGGGAAGAGGGTTATAAGGATAAAACGATACGTGAAATCGTGAGGGAAATGTATCAGTATGCCGACTTAATGACGATGAGCAGCAAGAAAGATGCAATTGTGAACATGGGGGGATTTATAGCTTTAAAAGATGAAAACATTTTTAAGGAAGCCCGTACTTATAATATTATGTTCGAAGGATATGTTACTTATGGAGGTATGTCAGGAAGAGATATGAATGCCTT
>CAZWHH010000270.1:2133-4206 GCA_964633615.1 uncultured Bacteroidales bacterium
TGTTCGAAGGATATGTTACTTATGGAGGTATGTCAGGAAGAGATATGAATGCCTTGGCTCAGGGTCTTTATGAAGGAACAGAATTTGATTACCTGGAAACCCGGATCAATCAGGTAGCTTACCTGGGCAGTAAACTGGAGAATTTCGGGGTACCTGTTCAAAAACCTTATGGAGGGCACGCCATTTTTGTTGATGCCAATAAGTTCTTACCTGATTTACCAAGAGAACAGTTCAGAGCCCAAACGCTTGCCGTGGAATTATATCTTGAAGCAGGAGTGCGTGGGGTAGAAATAGGGACCTTATTAGCAGACAGGGACCCTGAAACCCGTGAAAACAGATATCCTGACCTTGAGTTGCTTCGTTTAACGATTCCCCGAAGGGTTTATACGAATAATCATATGGATGTAGTGGCTGCTGCGCTGAAAAATGTTTATGACAGAAGGAATAGCCTGACAAAAGGATTGAGAATTTTGGAAGAAGCTCCTATTATGAGACATTTTACGATAGCGTTAGACAGGGTGGATTGATAATTCCTGTTATAATTTCCATAACATGAACATTTCATGAACCCAATTGTGCTATCATATATTTATAGCTACGCTTAATGGGAATGAAAGATCTTACTGAAGGAAAAGAGGGGAAACGAATACTCTCCTTTGCTTTACCCATGTTATTGGGAAATGTTTTTCATCAGTTATATAATATTATCGATAGTATTATTGTTGGAAATTTTATTGGAAAAGAGGCATTGGCCGCGGTTGGTGCTTCTTTTCCTGTGATATTTGTGTTTTTTGCTTTGGTACTTGGAGTGACTTCCGGTAGCACAGTAGTTATTTCACAGTATTTTGGAGCAAAAGAAAACCATAAGGTTAAGCAAATGATTGATACCTTGTTTATTATGCTTTTTTTTGCCTCCATCATAATAAGTATTCTTGGTATCATTTTTAGCCGCCCGATATTTTTGTTGTTGAAACTACCACCCGAGGTAATGCCCCTTGCTGAAATTTATCTGAAAATATTTTTTGGAGGGTCTATTGCATTTTTTGGCTTTATAGGAACAAGTGCCGCTTTAAGGGGGTTAGGTGATTCTAAAACCCCCCTGTATTTTCTTATTGTTTCAACCATAACAAATATTGGGCTTGACCTGCTGTTTGTTCTGGTGTTTCATTGGGGTATCGTTGGTGTTGCTGTAGCTACTTTAATTTCCCAGGGAGGTGCTTTTCTAACAGCTATTATCTACCTCAATAAAACCCACGAGATTATTAAGTTTTCTTTATTTAACCTGAAGTTTAACCGGGATTTATTTAAGAAGAGTATACGTATCGGACTGCCTGCAGGAATACAGCAAACAGTGGTGGCACTTGGAATGACAGCATTAATTGGAATCGTGGATAAATTTGGAACAAGTGTTATTGCCGCCTACACAGTAGCTGCACGAGTTAATTCGCTGGCCACTTTGCCAGCAATGAATTTTGCAAACGCACTTTCTACTTTTGTAGGTCAAAATCTGGGGGCCAAAAAACCCGAACGGGTGAGGCGCGGATTTATCGCTACCCTGAAAATGTCATCTTTAATTTCTGTGACGGTTTCAATATTCGTGGTTTTCCAGGGAGATTTTATCATGGGTTTTTTTACTAATGATGCTGAAGTAATAAGAGTAGGAGAAGAGTATCTTACCATAGTCGGTTCTTTTTATCTTGTATTTTCTGCGATGTTTGCAACATCTGGCGTATTAAGAGGTGCAGGGGCAACTCTTATTCCTATGATAACCACGGTAATTTCACTTTGGATGATCCGTATTCCCGGGGCTTATTTCTTATCACAGAAAATGGGAGAGACAGGAATCTGGTGGGCAATACCCATAGGATGGATTATAGGATTGATTCTTGCTTATGCCTATTATCTTACCGGAAAGTGGAAAAATAAAGTGGTGGTAGAGTAATTGTAGACTTTAAAATTGCTTATTAGCAGGATTATTGTAAATTTGCAACAATTAAAAGCTAGTTTACAGTATGATGCAATCAATGACAGGTTATGGTAAGGCTGAAAAGCAATATCAGAATAAAAAGATAA
>CAZWHH010000271.1:0-4176 GCA_964633615.1 uncultured Bacteroidales bacterium
TCTCTATCCGGTTTGCCCTGTCAACCAAATTATTCTGATCAAAAAAGGTAATCCACACCATAAAGACAATGATCACCAGCACAAATTTATTCTTTAAGACTGGCAATAACTTCTCCCCTATTTTCTTGAACCTGTCTGACATTAGGCAAATTATTTACGAACAAAATTAAAATAAAAAGGGGAAGAATCAAAGAAACTTCCCCTCTTGAAATTATATTTGATTTTTACTCTTCCTCAAGGAATGGATAACGATAATCCTTAGGAGGATTGAAAGTTTCCTTGATGCTTCTTGGGGATATCCAGCGAATCTGGTTCATGTAAGAACCTGCTTTGTCGTTCGTACCTGAACCTCTGGCACCGCCAAATGGCTGCTGACCAACAACTGATCCGGTTGGTTTGTCATTTACATAGAAGTTACCGGCAGTATGCATCAGGCGTTTGGTCATATATTCAATTTCGTAACGATCTTGTGAGAAGATAGCACCAGTCAATCCGTAGATCGAAGTATTATCTAATTCATCCAGTGTTTCTTCCATCTTATTTTCATCATAAACATAAATCGTAACAACCGGACCAAACAATTCCTCTTCCATAGTATAGTAATGAGGATCGGTTGTTTTGATTACTGTAGGATAAATATAGTATCCTTCAGACTTATCATATTCTCCTCCAATAACTATTTCTGCATCTTTATCTTTCTTAGCCTTATCAATGGCTGAAGAGTGTTTCTCAAAAGCTGCTTCATCAATTACAGCATTTACATAGTTTGAAAAATCTTCAGGAGAGCCTACCTTGATAGATTTAACATCCTCTATTACACCTTCAATAATATGATCTGCAATGTTACTTGGCAAATATACCCTTGAAGCAGCAGAACATTTTTGCCCCTGGTATTCAAAAGCTCCTCTTGTGATGGCAGTAATTACAGCATCTTTATCAGCTTTTGGTGAGGCGAAGATATAATCTTTACCACCTGTTTCACCCACAATGCGAGGATATGTTTTATAGTTTTTAATGTTTTCTCCAATTTGCTTCCATGCATTCTGGAATACTGCAGTAGATCCTGTAAAGTGGAATCCTGCAAAATCCGGACTTGCAAACACTTCTTTAGCAACAGTTGGGCCTGAAGCAAATACCATATTAATAACACCATCAGGTACTCCTGCTTCACGGAAAATATCCATAATTACATTCACTGCATAAATATTCAGTTTTGAAGGCTTCCACACAACTGTATTTCCCATCATGGCAGGTGCTGCAGGAAGATTTGCTGCAATAGCCTGGAAATTAAATGGTGTTAACGCGAAAACAAAACCTTCGAGCGGTCTGTATTCTACTCTGTTCCACATACCGTCCGGAGAATATACCTGCTGATCATAAATATGAGTCATGAACTCAACGCCATAACGCATAAAATCAGCAAACTCACAAACCGTTTCTATTTCTGCCTGATGAGCACTTTTAGAAGTACCCAACATGGCAGCAGCATTGATTTTATATCTGTACTTTCCTGTAAGAAGCTCCGCAACTTTCAGGAATATCGCTGCTCTCTCATGCCATGGTGTTTCAACCCATCTCTGCTTAGCTGCTAAAGAAGCTTCAATAGCTTGTTTTACATGAGTTTCATTTCCTTTATGGTAATAGCCTAAAGTATGGTTTAATTCGTGAGGAGGATGAATAGCTACTTTGTCATCTGTTCTTACCTCTTTTCCACCAATTACCATTGGAATATCTATCTCCTGTGATTTTAATTCTTTCAGAGCTTTTTTTAACTCTTCACGATCCTTCGTGCCCGGAGCATAAGAGCGGGCCGGTTCGTTTTTTGCTTTGGGTACTTTGAAAAAACCTTTAGGCATAATGTAATTTTTTTTTAGGTTAGACTTAATTATTCCCTACAAATTTACGAAAATTAAAAGATTAGAATATGAGTTTAATCATTTTTTAGAAAATATTGACTGACAGCAAAATAAACAAATATACAGAACTGCTGATTTTTTTATAATTTTGAGCTTCTTTAAAGCTATCTCTATGAAACGTACTGCATTTAATAATATTAAAAACTTTTTCAAAAAATACACTGAAAAATTTTATAGTGATGACTTTCATTTTCAACGAAATATTGAACTAAAAAGAAGGCATAGTTACCGTGTATGGGAAAATATAAAGGATCTTGCCAAAAATATTAACTTATCTGAAAATGATCAACTGATTGCTGAAGCAGCTGGTATTTTGCATGATATTGGTCGTTTTGAACAATTCAGACTTTATAAAACATTTTACGACAAGGAATCAGAAAACCATGCTTTACTGGGAGTAGAAGTGATTAATAAGTTCAACATATTAAAAGAAATCCCGGCAGAAGAAAAAAAAATAATTTTAAAAGCCATAGAAAACCATAACAAAAAGGATGTCCCTCAAAACGAGTCAGAAAGAGATAAATTGTTTATTAAACTATTACGTGATGCCGACAAATTAGATATTTGGTATGTAGTTACAGAATACTACTGCCGAAAAGACAAAGAAACAAATAACACACTTCAACTGGACCTCCCGGACAAACCGGAAATCAATCCGAAAAATATTGAGGACCTGATGAATGAAAAAATGGTGGATCTGCACAACCTAAAAACATTGAACGATTTTAAGCTTTTACAAATTGGGTGGGTTTATGATCTCAATTTTAAAAGATCTTATGAGATACTGAAAGAAAAAAAATACCTGGATATCATATTTGAATCTCTTCCTGAAAACAAATTGATAAAAAAAATACAGAATAAAATTGATATATTTTTAGAAGAAAAGATCTCTTCTCTATAATTTTCTCCTGCCTGTAGATTTTTCTTATCAATAAATGGAATTCTCTGCTTTCTTATCACACTAAAACATTCAAGCGTTTGCTTTTAATTTAAATTATTTATACTTTGCCATTTATCAATTTTTAAAAATTTACGACCATGAAACGATTATTCCTTGTAACAGCTTACATCCTTGTAGTAGGTAGCCTTTTTGCTCAGGCTCCGGAAAGCTTTAAATACCAGGCCGCTATTAGAGACAGCGAAGGAAACATGTTAAGTGAAACCAGCATTTCACTTAAGATTAGTATCATACAAAACTCAACAGAGGGAAATATTGTATATTCTGAATCTCATTCTACTCAATCCAATAACAATGGACTAGTGAACATTAATATTGGAGAGGGTTCTGTTCTATCAGGAGATTTTAATGCTGTACCATGGGCTGACGGTCCCTTTTTTATTCACATTGAAGTGGATCCGGAAGGAGGAAACAATTATACAGACATGGGATACTCGGAGTTAAAATCGGTCCCATATGCATTATATGCTGAAAATGTCTCAAATACTGACGATGCGGATGCAGATCCTCAAAATGAAATACAGGACCTCACTCTTGAAGGAAATATACTCACTATTACATTAAATAATAATCCTACAGCAATAGACCTGTCTCCTTATCTGGACAATACCGATGACCAGATATTGAATTTAAACAATGACCAACTCACCATAAAAAGGGGAAATACCATCGACCTCCCCTATGATTCAAGTTATTGGTCATTGAACAATAATAATATTTATTACACAGACGGAAATGTAGGAATCGGAGTTACGCACCCCCGTTCAAAACTGGAAGTAAAAGGTGGTGAATCCTCCACAGAAACAGATACTCTTTTCTCTGTGAAAGACAAAAAAGGGAATGTGGTGTTTGCTGTTTTCCCGGATGGCGCTAAAGTTTATGTAAACGAAAGTTTAAAAAAAGGACCCATTGGAGGTTTTGCAGTAAGCGGAAGAAATACATCCAAAGCTACCAAAGGAGAATATGATGTATTGAGGATAACCCCTGACAGCACAAGATTTTATGTAAATAATTCTGCAAAAGGACCTATAGGAGGATTTGCCGTGAGTGGAAGGAATACTCAAAAAGGCATTACGAATGATATTTTTTTCACCAATCAGGATAGTACAAGGATCTATTTTGATCAAAATGTAAAGGGACCCATTGGTGGTTTCGCCGTTAGTGGACGGAATACCAGCAAAGGTGTGATGGACCAATATTTCAATGTATCTGGCAGTAGTACAGCAGATAAGATAACCCCAAGTAAACCCATGGTCTTATGGTATCCCAAAAAGGAAGCATTCCTTACCGGAAGAGTGCTTA
>CAZWHH010000272.1:0-1805 GCA_964633615.1 uncultured Bacteroidales bacterium
GCATTTTTATAAGCACTACAAGCTTTGGTTTTTTGACCATCTTTCTGGTAGTACTGGGCAAGAGAGTAGTAATATTTAGCCATCTCTTCCTGAGATTTTTCCCCTTTCAGCGTTTCGATCGCCTTATTTTCATTTTCAATGGCTTTTTTATACTCGCCAATTTTACCATAACTCATAGCAAGGTAATGTATTATTGTAGGAGAACCGTTATGATTTGTAGCTTCTTCAAGATTTTTGGCAGCCTCATCATATTTTTTTGCTTTTAAGGCGTTTACCCCCTTGTTTGCATAATACCTATAGGCCAGGCTATTCGCTGTTTTAATGACTTTCTCATTTTCTGTTTTTTCACCCACCTTAATGGCATTTTTTGTTGCTTCTTTAAATCCATCTATTTTATCTAACTGCTGGTATGCCTGCGCTTTCCTTATATACGCCCAGCCATGATCCGGGTTTTTCTCTATGGCTTTGTCGAATTGACTGATGGCTTCCTCAAATT
Organism: uncultured Bacteroidales bacterium; assembly: GCA_964633615.1. Lineage (GTDB taxonomy): Bacteria > Bacteroidota > Bacteroidia > Bacteroidales > UBA12077 > JAGXLC01. Next base: position 497 of record CAZWHH010000272.1, read on the forward strand.
TTTTGTTTTTTACAAATTTTTTCCCTTTGGCATAAAAGACCTGGGGCAGATTATTTTTGGCCTTTGTTACATACGATTCCTGCTTGTATTTTTTACCAAGTTCTATGGCTTTGTTGTATTGAGTTAAAGCCTGATCATATTTCTCCTGTTCGAACAGGGTATTGCCATAATCCAGATGCGATTTAACAATTTTTTTCTGGGCATCGTTCAGTATATCGTTAGCTTCAGGGCCGAGTTGATTACAAATATCAATACAGTTACCAAATGCTTCAATTGCGGCAGGGTAATCTTCCGCTCGCTTTTTCTGATCTCCTGATTTAATCTCCCTCTGTGCTTGCATAATATCCTGGGCATTCATATTCACTGAAAAACTAACCATGAATAACCCCACAAGGAGAATTGACAATAATCTTACTTTTTTAATCATAATTCTGGTTTTTGGTTTATTGAATAAACAAATTTTTGGACGCTGTAAAAATATTAATTCCTATTGATTTATGAAACAAAATTTTAAATCATTTATTATTTTTTAACATTTCTTCACATCTATGTTGAACAAATTTCATGCCTAATCTATTCTTCTGGTTTTAACTTATAAAGAGCTCCGTTGTCGGTAAAAATAATCTCTATTAAGTCGAGAACAATGAGATTGATTAAAATTCTTTCTGCTTTATACTTTGAGATTTTGGCTAATCTTTTAAATTTAGAAATGGTTATTGTTTCATGATCTGAAAGGAAATCGAGAATTAATTTTTCTTCCCTGGAATATCTGACAAGGGTGCCCTTGGGACTTTTTTTTCTTTTCCAGACGTTTAGCAGGATCTTGTTTGCCAGCAGATTCTGATCATTTACCCGTATGTAGGCTTTCCATTTTCCTGAATTATCAGGAGCATAGTAAATCTTTTCCGGACTTTTTTCAATGGTTACTTCTAGAACTATTTTCCCGTTAATATTCCAGGTTTCAGTTTCAAAGGCCATCTCGGGGAGGCAGTGCAGATGAGCAGCAGCTTCAATCATGTAATATTCTTCATCGGTTCGAATCCCGGAGATTTTTCCATTGTCTTTTACGCCAATTAGTAATTTTCCTCCTTCGGTGTTGGCAAATGCCACTAAAGACCTGGCAATTTTTTTAGAATCTGTAATTGAATGTTTAAAATCAAGCGATATGTTTTCTCCCTGTCGAATCAGGTCATAAATATAGGCACTCATGAGTAAAAGGAGTTTGAGAAAACTATTTATTCAGAGCTTGTGCTCCACTAACTACTTCAATAATTTCATTGGTGATATCTGCTTGTCGGGCTTTGTTATA
>CAZWHH010000272.1:1905-4150 GCA_964633615.1 uncultured Bacteroidales bacterium
TCATTAAAATTCAAATGATCCAGTATTTCATCGTTTGAATTGTATAACTGATATTTGCGGGATTTAAAAAAATCTGTTCCTTTTTTACCAATGGTATAGATTGATAGGTCTCCGTTGTTGTTTTCCTTTTTATATTTTGATTCAATTAAATCCTCTGTTTTTCTGATTACATTCGTATTAAAGGCTCCACACAAACCTTTATTGGAGGTAATCACTACAAGGAGTATTTTATCAGGAGGCCTTTCCTCCAGATATTCACTGGTAATATTTTCTTCCTCAATATTTTTCGCGATATTAACAAGTATTTCATGAAGTTTGTTTTCATAAGGGCGCATATTGATCACAGCATCCTGGGCTTTTTTTAGTTTAGCTGCCGCTACCATCTTCATGGCGCTTGTGATTTGCCTGGTTGATTGTACCGAACTGATCCGGCTTCGTATTTCCTTTAAATTGCTCATACGAATATCACTTGCTCGTGTTTTTATAATTACCTGCCACTTCCCGGGCTACTGTTTTTAGTGTTTCTTCAATACTGTCATCCAGCTTTCCTTCTTTGAGTTGTTGAAGCGTTTCTTCCTGTTCCAACTCCATTTTATCCAGAAATGCCTTTTCGAAATCCTTCACTTTGTGAACAGGCACTTCTTTCAGCAAGCCTTTGGTTCCGCAATAAATGATAGCGATTTGTTTTTCTACACTCATTGGGGTGTATTGTTTTTGTTTCAGGATCTCTACATTTCTTTCTCCTTTATTCAGCACTGATTTTGTAGCCGCATCCAGATCGGAACCAAACTTTGAAAATGCTTCTAATTCTCTGTATTCGGCCTGATCCAGCTTAAGGGTTCCGGCTACTTTTTTCATGGATTTGATTTGTGCACTACCTCCCACACGGGAAACAGAAATTCCAACATTAATACCCGGCCTTATGCCTGCATTAAACAAATCGGATTCAAGAAAGATCTGCCCGTCGGTGATGGAAATCACGTTGGTAGGAATGTAAGATGAAATATCTCCTGCCTGGGTTTCGATTATAGGCAGGGCTGTCAGGGAGCCACCCCCTTTTACAATAGGTTTTATAGCTTCCGGCAGGTTATTCATTTGGGAGGCTACCTCTTTTGATTCAATAATTTTTGCTGCCCGCTCCAGCAGCCTGGAATGAAGATAAAAAACATCTCCGGGATAGGCTTCTCTTCCTGGCGGTCTGCGCAGCAGCAAAGAAACTTCCCGATAGGCTACAGCTTGTTTTGAAAGGTCATCATATGCTATAAGGGCTGAACGTCCCGTGTCGCGAAAGAATTCACCAATTGTAGCTCCTGCGAAGGGGGCATAAAACTGCAGTGCTGCAGGGTCTGCGGCGTTAGCGCTTACTATGACGGTATACTCCATTGCTCCATGATCTTGCAGTATTTTGGCAATGTTGGCCACTGTGGAGTTTTTTTGGCCAATGGCTACATAAATACAGTAAACCGGTTTGCCTTCATCGTAAAATTTTCGCTGATTAATGATTGTATCAATCGCTATGGCTGTTTTTCCTGTTTGCCGGTCTCCAATAATCAGTTCCCGTTGCCCTCTTCCTATGGGGATCATCGCATCAATGGCTTTTATACCAGTCTGGATAGGTTCATTCACAGGTTGCCTGTAAATAACGCCCGGGGCTTTTCTTTCAAGGGGCAGGTTGTATTTTTCTCCGGTGATGTCTCCTTTTCCGTCCAGCGGTTCTCCAATGGTATTAATAACACGGCCAAGGAGTCCCTCTCCAACTTCCAGGGAAGCAATTTTTTTGGTACGTTTGGCTTTTTCTCCTTCTTTAATTTTTTCTGAAGGGCCCAAAAGAACCGCTCCTACATTATCTGCTTCAAGGTTTAAGGCAATTCCTTTGATGCCACAATCGAATTCTATAAGCTCATTGGATTCAATGTTGGTTAATCCATATATCCTGGCAATGCCATCTCCCACTTGCAAGACGGTACCTACTTCTTCAACTTCTGAATAATCTTCTTCTTTTCCTAGTTGTTGTTTAAGTATCCTGGATACTTCTCCGGGTTTAATATCTGCCATTATTTTTTATTTTAATAAGTTCTGATTCACTTTAATTTTTCCGGGCCAACTCCTCTTTTATATTGATCAGCTGCTTTTTAACACTGACATCGATTAGTTGATCCTCAATCTGAATAATAAAACCACCAATTAAAGTTTTATCTGTTTTTTCTTTAAAAGATATTTTTTTGGCGTTAAAAGTATCTTTGAT
>CAZWHH010000273.1:0-4141 GCA_964633615.1 uncultured Bacteroidales bacterium
CTGACACCCTGTGATGAAGAGATTGAATTATCCGGTGCCAGTTCGGATATGATTGTTGCTGACCTCGGTACTAAAAAGCCTGACTATAAAGTAGGCGACTTGATATCGTTTAAAATTAATTACATGGGCGCTTTAACAGCTTTAAGTTCTCGATATATCGGCAAAAAAGTGGTGTAAAATTTATGAATCTTTATTGGCGTATTGATTTAGTGTTTTTTTAAGCTGATTATATTCGTCCGGTTTTAAGGCCGTAATGCTTATGGGTGGATACTTGGCAATTCCCTGCGGCGTATTTATATAGAGAATAATGTATTTATTGATGTTGAAAAAGGCCCTTACTATTTTATACGCATAAAATTTATCTTTTTCTATTTCTATGGAATATCTTCTACCCTGTAAAGGTCTTAATGAAATATAGCGGAATATTAATTTCTCTTCTTCATCTGAAAAATATATATAATTAAAATCTTTGATATACTCATAGATATTATAAATAAGGTAAGCCAGGGCAATAAAGGCTACCCAGTAATATTTATCCATTCCCAAGATAGATCTTCCAAAAATATTAGTTGTTGAAAGAACTAAAATCAAGGGGATAAAGACAATTAATAAGATCAGCCTGGTTTGATTAATACGGACGGTGGTATTTTTGTTTTCAATAATCATGAATATAACAAGGTTTATTGTTTCTTTCTTCTTTTCAATTCTTTTTTTATTAACTCAAGTTCTCTGTTTGTTTGGCCGGCAACTGAGGTGTTTTCTTCAGCTCTTCTCATCAGATAAGGCATCACATTTTTAACAGGGCCATAAGGCAAATATTTGGCTACATTGTATCCTTTTTCTGCTAAGTTGAAACTAACGTGATCACTCATGCCGTATAATTGTGAAAAAAATATTCTTTGATCGTTTTTTTTAATACCATAATTTTCCATTAATTCAGCAAGGTATAAAGAACTATGCTCATTATGAGTACCGTTAAAGATAGCAATTTTTTCGATATTTTGCACAGAAAATTCTAATGCTTTGTTGTAGTCTCTATCTGTGCTTTTTTTATCGGGATGAATGGGAGAAGGATATCCCAATTTTTTTGCACGTGCTCTTTCTTTTTCCATATAAGCTCCCCTTACAAATTTGATACCCAGTTGATAATTATCTCGATGTGCCAGTTTTAGTTCGTTCCTGAGAAAATCGAGTCTGTCCCATCGGTACATCTGGAGTGTATTAAAAACAATAGCTTTTGATTTATTATACTTAAGCATCATCTCTCTTACCACCTCATCAATGATGTTTTGATAACAATAGTCTTCCGCATCAATTAAAACAGGCACGTTTAGTTTGTAAGCTGTTTTGCATAGCGTGTCAACTCTGCTTTTAAATAATCCAAGGTCTCTCTTTTCATCCTCATTCAATTGCTGTCCCGCGCTTGCTTTTTCTAACACGGAACCTGCAGAAAAGGCAGTTGGTTTAAATACAGCAAACGGAATGTTTTCATTTGATGAGGCATTCTTTACAGACCTGATTGTTTCGTTCATGGCCTTTTCTATATCTTCAGTGTTTTCTTTCCCTTCGACTGAATAATCCAATATTGATTTTACATTATATTTAGCCATCTTTTGAACTATTTTATTTGATTCTGTAATGGACTCTCCTCCACAGAAATTTTTGAAGATGGTAGGCTTAACAATCCATTTGACAGGAAACCGGATGAACATAGCAAGAAATAAAAGCTTTTTTCCTGTTATTACAATAAACGGATGGTCTATAAATTTAAAAAGGAAGTATGCTCTTTTTAAATCTTTGTTTGTTTTACTTTGAAAAGCTAATTTTGTATCATTGAAATCAATCTGAATCATAAAAAGAAATTTAAATAATTAATATGCAAATAAATTCATACAATAGCAAAATATTTATTACAGAGGAACCCGATTCTGAACTTGAACAGGCAATCCGGGAAATTGATCCGGATAAAATATTTGTAATTGTCGATCGGAACACTAAAAAATATTGTCTCCCTCTATTACCTAAACTTAAAACCAATCAAAAAGTTCAACTTATTGAGACAGGTCAGGGGGAAAAGAATAAGAACCTGGAGTCTGTTGTCCATATCTGGAATAAATTAACAGTGAACCTGGCTGGCCGCAACAGTCTTATAATAAACCTGGGCGGAGGATTATTATCTGACATGGGGGGATTTGCTGCTTCTGCTTTTAAAAGAGGCATTCGGTTCATAAATGTACCTACTACTCTTTTATCAATGGTTGATGCATCAGTAGGAGGAAAGGTGGGAGTAAATTTTATGCATTTAAAAAATCATATAGGCGTTTTTAATAGTCCGGGGATGGTTTTCATATCAAGTTCTTTTTTAAGAACCTTACCGGAGAGACAGCTTTACGCGGGTTGGGCTGAAATGATTAAACATGGTCTCATTCATTCTCCCTCGCATCTGTTTAATTTGCTTGAGACTTCTCCTGAAGAATTGGGAAAGGATCGTCTTAATGAATTTATTTTTGAATCAATTTCTATAAAAAATTATTTTGTTACCAATGATCCTTTTGAGAAAAATATAAGAAAAGCTTTAAATTTCGGACATACACTAGGTCATGCATTTGAGAGCTTATCACAGGATATGTCAACACCCTTGCTCCATGGCGAAGCAATAGCAAACGGGATGCTCTGTGAATTATTTCTTTCTGTTGAAAAAAGTGGATTCCAGGAAAAGGAATTTGAAAGAATAAAAGAATATATTCAAAAGTATTATCCAATTTTTAATGCGGATGTGAAATTGGTAAGAACTGTTTTGGATATTGCCAGGCAGGATAAGAAGAATCGCGGAGAGAAAATCAATTTCACACTGCTTGAAGGGGCTGGCAATTATTCATTAGACCAGTATGTTGAAGAGGCTCTGATTGAAAAAAGTCTTAAACAAATAATGTCAACAGCCAGGTGATCTTAGAATAAATTTAAAACGAGAGAGTTAATCGGAATCTTTTGGGTTTTCAATTTTATTGTCAGCATAAGCAATTCCTGTAAGTGAAGCACTGGGAATTTCTCCAAATGCCATTGAAACAGTTTTGTTCACAATCAGAATGTATTTGGCATTTAAATTAGCTGCTTTTTTCCGAAGAATAACCCGGGCTTTTTTTACAAGTACTTTGGGAGATTCATAATAGCTGTTTCCTTTTACGGAAGCCTCTAACTTCTCTACTCTATATTTGTTTTTCACGTTGATTTCATTTTCCACAATTTTAACTTTTCGCCAGTCAAATGATTCTTTTTTCCGGACAGGACTATTTGTAATATATTCTAATTCTCCCCAGCTGTGTTTTATTTTACGGACTTTGTCTTTTTTAAGTGCTTGCCTTTTGTTATTATGAGTTTCTCGATAAATTATACTATCGAATGAAATTTTCTTCACGTTAACATATAATTCTTCTCCTCCGAACAGATAAAGCGTATCGCATTTTCTATTATTATGGTTTTGATTCATCTCCTTATTGAGCGTGTCAGTCTGGCTGTTATTTGTTTGGGCAATGAAGCAGAGTGGGGAAAATAGAAGTACCAGAACAATTATTATTTTCATTGTTAATAAAGTTAGATGAGGGTTTCACTTTTACAAAAGTAATGGATTGGTAGCAGTAAGTCAAAAAAAAAATTAAAACAGAATTAAAAAAGCCGCCTGATACCAGACGGCTTTATTTAAGAGCAGTAATCTATTATTACTTGATATTATGTTTTTCCAGGAATTCACCCAATACATTATTCATATCTGGTTTTCCAATTTCATCCAGATCATAGAAAACACGCGTATTCGGCTTTTTAATTTTAACAATCCTGTTGAGGTCAATAGGTGTACCGATAACAACTGAATCACAATCGGTATTATTGATTGTTTTTTCCAGGTCTTTTATCTGTTCATCGCCATAACCCATTGCAGGTAGCAATTTTCCGATTTTGGGATAAATCTTAAATGTTTCTGATAATTTACCAACCACGAAAGGCCTTGGATCAACTATTTCAGAAGCACCAAATTTTTGTGCTGCAACGGTACCTGCCCCTATTTTCATCTCTCCATGTGTTAAGGTAGGGCCATCTTCTACAACAAGTACTTTTTTATTTTTAATAACGGAAGGATCATCTACTG
>CAZWHH010000274.1:0-4128 GCA_964633615.1 uncultured Bacteroidales bacterium
TGTCCACATTCAACCATTTTTTTGGCCTTTTCCAGCACAATATTAGCTACACGTACATGACGCTCCGCCGGCTCATCAAATGTAGAAGAGATCACTTCTCCTTTTACGCTTCTTGCCATATCGGTCACTTCTTCCGGACGTTCATCTACTAATAATACGATCAGATAGGCTTCGGGATGATTTGCTGCAACAGCATTGGCGATATCTTTCAGGAGAATTGTCTTCCCTGTTTTGGGCTGGGCAACTATAAGTCCTCTTTGTCCCTTACCAATCGGTGCAAACATGTCTACCATGCGGCAAGAGAGTTTGTCCTTATTATGACTTGTTAATTTAAACTTCTCTTCCGGGAAAAGAGGTGTAAGGTAATCAAAAGGAACTCTGTCTCTAATAAATACAGGATCTCTTCCATTAATTTTCTGCACCTTGATCAGTGGAAAATATTTTTCTCCTTCTTTTGGGGGACGAATTGTTCCTTCCACGGTATCCCCTGTCTTCAGTCCAAACAGTTTTATTTGTGACTGAGAGACGTAAATATCATCCGGGCTGTTTAGATAGTTATACTCAGCTGAGCGCAAAAATCCATATCCATCGGGCATAATTTCAAGTACACCGGAATTGCTAATAATTCCTTCAAACTCGTATTTGCTGTGGTCCTGGTTACGCTTTCGTTTATTCTGATCAGCAACGTTTTTCCCTTGCTTCCTGGGTTTATCTTTCTGTTGTTTTTGCTGGGGCTGTTTAGAGTGCTGCTGCTTGTTTGGCTGCTTTTGCTGCTGTGGCTGATGTGGCTGATGTTGATTACCCTTTTCGGTTTTTTGTTCTTCTGCACTTCTTTTTTGTTCTTTAGCTATATTTTTTTCTTCTGATTGGCTTTTTTTCCTGGAAGTATCTTCCTGTTTTGGTGAGGAGGAAGGCATTGTTTTGGTTGATGCTGTTTTCTTATCACGTTCCTCTTTTGATTTTGAACTCCTATCAGATTTTTTGGCTGAACTACTTTTCTCTTTGGACACACTCTCTGTAGCATTAATCGCTTGTTGATCAAGGATTTTATAGATAAGGTCCTGTTTTTTTAAAGAGTCAGGTTTTTTAATTTGTAAGTCTTTAGCTATCTGCCTCAACTCAGAAACTAATTTTTTGTTTAACTCAAGAATGTCATACATAATGATTGAATTGGAAATTAATTTGTTAAATTTTTTTTATTTTATTATAAAGAAAAGGGAAAAGATTGATTACCTTTAAGGAAATCTGGTGCAATAATACAGATTTCATTCTAAATACCAAAAAAAAATCGAATATTTTAACCCGGATAATTCATAAATTATTCCTGTCTGGGACAGCGACTAAGATTCAATAAAAAATTTTCTAAAAATTTAAGTTCCTCTAAGTCGGGGTCAGCCTGCATTTAATTTAAATATTTTTTAATTTATGAATAATGCAGACTAAAAAAATCAGATTATAAAGATAAAAATTTTTTTTAATTCAATCAATTGTTTATTTTTCACTCACAAAAAAATAACTATTTTTATTTCTTTTTCGTAAAACCATTTTAGTATTATTATAATACGAGCCAAATGAGACAGTTGAAGATCATTAAACAGGTAACCAACAGGGAAGCTTTGTCGGTTGATAAGTACCTCCATGAAATCAGCAAAGAGGATTTGCTGTCAGCTGAACAGGAAGTTGATTTGGCCAGAAAAATTCGAACAGGTGACCAACAAGCCCTGGAAAAACTCATCCGTTCCAATCTGCGTTTTGTTGTCTCTGTGGCAAAACAATACCAGAATCAAGGACTCAGTTTACCCGATCTGATTAATGAAGGAAATTTAGGACTCATCAAAGCTGCTAAAAGATTTGATGAAACAAGAGGGTTTAAATTTATCTCTTATGCTGTTTGGTGGATCCGTCAATCGATATTACAGGCACTTGCTGAACAAGCAAGAATCGTCAGATTACCACTGAATAAAATCGGCTCTATTAACAAGATCAATAAAGCGCTTGCTGACCTGGAACAACAGCATGAAAGAGAACCTTCTATACAAGAGATAGCCAAAGCTGTAGAAATAGCCCCGGGAGAAATAAAAGAGGCATTAAGAAATTCAGGGAAACCCCTCTCAATGGATGCCCCCCTCAATGAGGAAGAAGAAGACAGCATGTATGAAATCATGGAAAGTGAAGAAAATCCTGCCCCGGATGATAATCTGATGAACGAATCTCTTTACCATGAAATAGAAAGGGCCTTGTCGTCTTTAACAGAAAGAGAATCAAAGATTATCCGCTTATATTACGGGTTAAACAACAAACATCCTTATACCCTCGAGGAAATTGGCGAAAAAATAAATCTTACCCGTGAAAGAGTCCGGCAAATAAAGGAAAAAGCCATTAAAAGACTCAAGCACACCACGCGAAATAAAATTTTAAAATCCTATCTGGGGTAAACATTTACCCCTATTAGTAAAGAACTTTAACTTTTTATGAAAGCAGAACTTTTTCAATTACCCTTCATCACAGATGGATTGGAAGGTATAGGCGGAAAAATTAAAGACAAAAATCAGGATTTTATAGTAGAGGAATTGCCCCTTTACGATCTTACCGGAGAAGGAGAACATCTTTTTGTGAATATTACAAAAGATGGAATGACTACCAAAGATCTGCAAAAAGAACTGGCAAAAGTATATGAAGTAAACCATCAGGATGTAGATTTTGCCGGAATAAAAGACAAACACGCGATTACGACTCAAACTTTTAGTATATGGCTGAGAGATCCTTCTATAAAAGACAGGGCTTTTCAATTAGAAGATTCCCTTCCTGTAAAGATCAACTGGAACAAATTTCATCAAAGAAAAATTAAAAAGGGCCATCTGGCAGGTAATGTGTTTACTGTTAAAATAACGGACATTCCCGGATCGCTTGATGAAGCAGCTCAAAAAACAGATAAAATAATTAAAAAACTATCACAAACAGGTATTCCCAATTTTTTTGGAGAACAGCGTTTTGGAATGGAAGGAGATAATGCGCAAAAAGGTCTTGATATTATGCTGGGAAAGCAACGCGTTAAAAATAAATGGCTTCGTAAATTTCTTCTTTCCAGCTATCAAAGCTATGTATTTAATTACTACCTGAAAAAAAGAATTGAAGAGGGTCTTTTTGATAAGATACTCAACGGCGAGGTGGCCAAAAAACAAGACACCGGAGGAATGTTCATTGTCGATGATCCAGTGGCCGACCAGAAAAGACTTGAGAATAAAGAAATTACTTTTACAGGTCCCATTTTTGGTAAAAAAATGAAATCTCCCCAGGATGAAGCACTCGATTTTGAAAACAACATACTCAAAGAACTGGAAATAACCCGCGAAAATTTTTCCAAAGGGAAACTTAACGGAACGCGCAGAGCCGGTATCATCATTCCTGAAATTAAGCACCAGAAGATCGAGGACGGTATGCAACTGAATTTTACTCTGCCCAAAGGATCATTTGCCACAATTATTCTCAGAGAGATTATGAAAAATTTTCACACCTGAAATAATTGTGTATTTTTGTCCTTATAACAATAACATGTAGTCCGGCACAAACAATTACTACATATAACCTGAAAAAAACACACACTGATGAATCATTTAATAGCCCCTTCCATGTTAGCGGCAGATTTTGCCAATCTGCAAAAAGATATAGAGATGGTAAACAACAGTGAGGCGGACTGGTTCCATCTTGATGTAATGGATGGAATATTTGTCCCAAATATCTCCTTTGGTGTTCCTGTAATAGAAGCTATAAATAAACATGCAAAAAAACCTTTAGATGTTCACCTAATGATTGAAGATCCGGACCGATATATAGAATTATTCAAAAAAGCCGGCACAGATATTCTCACTGTTCATATAGAAGCCAGTAAAAACCTTCACCGAACCATCCAAAGGATACATTCTCTTGACATGAAGGCGGGTGTCTCTCTCAATCCTCATACGCCCATTAATACCCTTGAAGACATCATCAAAGATATTGATATGGTATTAATCATGTCTGTAAATCCAGGTTTTGGCGGCCAAAAATTCATCACCCAGTCACTTGAGAAAATCAAAAAATTAAAAAAACTAATACATAATAGTGGTTCCACAGCACAAATTGAAGTAG
>CAZWHH010000275.1:0-4120 GCA_964633615.1 uncultured Bacteroidales bacterium
ACAGAAAAATGAAAAGTGAATTCTCAATTTATCAATTTTTGTCATGTACTTAGAAGACTTTTATTAATTTTTTCATCAATAATTTCTCTCCAGAAGATTTTTCATTAAAGAGAAGGTATGCAACAATTCAGGCCTTAAGGTTTTAATATCTTCCTGAATACTTTCATTAGCAGCTTTTTTTAATTTTTGCAGTTTTTCTTTGTTTTGATTTTTTGGTGCCTGGGTTAATTGGTCTTCAAAAGCCTTTAATTCTCTGGCGAATTCATCCCGGTCGTGCCAGTCACCCAGAATATCCTCAATTTTCCTGGTATCTTTAAAATCTATCTCTTTTTCAAAAAGTTCGTGTACATCCCCGATTTTCTGTCCAATTATAAAACGGATATGTTTCAGATACTTTCGAATCTGGTGGAGGTGTATTTCATATTGATAATCAAAAAGGAACGAATGACATTCATCTACTCTTGTTTTAATGAATTTTAAAAGCTTCTTGTTTAGTTCTTTATCTGAAATTCCGTCAATTTTTTTGTGAAGCTGGTCTGCCGTTTTATAGAGTTCTCTAAAAGTCAGACCAGGCATAAACTCGTGGAATGCTCCCTGGTAATCAGAAATATTTTTATTAATGTATTTTTGCAATGCAGGGAATTTTTCACCAATCGATTGTTCATATTCCTGAAGAATATTCTTGTGTATCTGGTATTCTCTTACTTTTCCGGCTCTTTTGAAAACCTTCTTCAGATTGTCAAAATATGAATAGGACTTCATATTGGCAAAACCAGCTTCATCAATGAAAAGGAAAAGCGCCCTTAGTTTTTTGACTGAAACTCTAAGGTCATGTATTGCTTCCTCATCATTGGTGTTGATTGTGTTTAAAAACTCATTCTCAAATTTCTCCAGATACTTTTCAAATAACTTGTCTATGGTTTGGGCCACGGTTAATTAATTTTTAGGTTTCCTGTAATTTCTTTAAAATTTCTTTTTGCGATTCAATCTTTTTCAGTGCTTCTTGATACTTTTTCTCCTGTTCCTTCTCTTTTTTCTGCGCTTTTTCGTATAACTCTTTCTTTTGCTTCATCTTTTCTTCTGCCTTTTTGAGTTTTTTAGAGGCTTTTTCTTTCTCTTTTACACTTTCTTCTAGTTTTCTTTTTCTTTGTAGTACTTTTTTAACAGAACTGTTGATTTGCTGAGAATACTCCTGTATCTCCTCAAATACACTTTTTTCTTTTTCTGCATCTTTTTGTTGTGTACTTTTTTCATTTTTCTTTGCACTGTCTTCTTTTTGATTTGGTTTTTCAGAAGAACTGCTGGTTGTTTGTTGTTTTTCTCCTTCTTGTGCTTTTTCCATTTTATTAAATTTAGTGAATAAGATAAATAAATATAAAATATGTTTAGAGCTTTAGCAAATATTCCATTTTATTAAATCGTTAATTTTAAGTTGCATTAAGGGTTATAGCTTTTATATGAACAATTCATTTTAATATATTGTTTAACCTAACTCAGAACTTTTAAAATTGGATAATGGCTGCTTATAATTAAATGAACCGAATAAACGAAAACGATATAATGATGAGTACAAAAATACTGGTGACAGGAGGTACAGGATATATTGCATCCTGGGTAATTAAATTTTTGCTTGAAAAAGGCTATGTAGTTCATACAACAGTAAGAGATAAGAAAAATGCAGAAAAACTGCGGCATTTGGTAAAAATGGCAGAGGAGTTACCAGGAGAGCTTATTTTTTTTGAAGCAGATTTATTGGAAGATGGATCTTTCGAAGCTGCAATGGAAGGGATCGACATTGTGATTCACATGGCTTCTCCTTTTTTTATTTCAGGGATTAAAGATGCTCAGAAACAATTGATTGATCCTGCTTTGAAAGGAACCCGTAATGTGCTTAATACAGCAAAAAAAGCATCCTCTGTAAAACGGGTGGTTTTAACTTCAAGTGTGGCTGCCGTATATGGGGATAATATAGACATAAAAGATACAAAAGATGCCACCTTTACGGAAGAGCACTGGAATATAACCAGTAACTTGAAACATCAGCCTTATTCTTTTTCGAAAACACTGGCTGAACAGGAAGCCTGGGAGATATCAAAATCTCAGGATCAGTGGGATTTGGTTGTAATCAATCCGGGTTTTGTAATGGGACCTTCTTTAAGCCAGCGTAAGGATTCCACCAGTATTAATTTTATGGTTTCTTTACTGAAAGGTAAATTCAAAGCCGGTATTCCGGATCTGTACTTTGGTGTAGTAGATGTGCGGGATGTGGCCAGGGCACATGTTAATGCTGCTCTGAAAGATACGGCAAAAGGAAGACATATCCTGGTTTCAAAAAGCATGTCTACGGTAGATATGGCTAAGACTTTGAAAAAAGAGTATAACGGTGTTTATCTCATTCCCGGAAAATCCCTCCCAAAAGCTATGTTATACTTGTTTGGTCCGCTACAGGGGTTTTCATGGAAATATATACAAAAGAATGTAGGTATTCCTGTTCATTTTGACAATTCATACAGTAAGGAGAATCTTGGAATTCGATACAGGGAACCTGAACAATCATTACGGGATCATGCCGAACAGGTGATTTTGGACAAACTGATTTGATAAAATTTAAGTGTGCCAATTTTGACAAATCTATGCCTCCTTCTGAATGGGAAAATGTAACATTTTGATACCATAAACCTGAAACTGAACAACCCGAAAAAGTTGTTTTGTTCTAATTTACAATAATAAAAGCTCATTCAATTATTTTCCTTAAATTTGTTAAGATGATAAATTATTAAATTTTTAGAATGACAAAAGGAAATGAAGACATCAGGTGGAAACAGCGTTTTTCTAATTATAAAAAAGCATTTGCCCAACTTGAAGAATTTGTAAATAAGCCTGAATTATCAAGGCTTGAAGAAATTGGGATGATTAAAGCTTTTGAATTTACCTATGAACTCGCCTGGAATGTAATCAAAGATTACTATCAATATCAGGGCGTTACAGAAATTCAGGGAAGCAGAGATGCCTTCCGCACAGCCTTTAAGCAAGGTCTTATTGAAGAAGGAGAAACCTGGATGGAAATGGTCGAAAATCGTATTCAAACCACTCATACGTATAATTACTCAGTGGCCAGAGATATTGCTAAGGAAATAATAAACAAGTATTATAATCAGTTTAAAGAATTGCAATCTAAACTTGAAAAATTGGCACAGGATAATGCCTGAATAATGGAAAAAGTTCAGTACGGTTTAAAAGACAGCGTTATAGAGAAGATCAAAAAAATTTTTGCCTCTTATCCTGAAGTTGAAGAAGCAATCCTTTATGGTTCACGGGCAAAAGGAAACTTCAACAATGGTTCGGATATTGACTTTGTTTTAAAGGGGAAAAATCTGAACCTGGGTATTCTTAATAAAATACGGTGGAAGCTTGATGACCTCCTTCTCCCTTATTCTATTGATATTGCTATATACGATACAATCGAGAATCCCGAACTTATTGGGCATATAAAAAGGGTTGGGGTTGTTTTTTACAGGAAGAAGGACGTATAATTTTTTATTCTATTGTTCCACACCTTTCAGGCTCAGTTGAATTCTTCCGCGTTCTTTATCAATACTCAGTACTTTAACCCTGACATGCTGGTGCAATTTTACAATATCAGACGGGTTTGATACATACTGATCGGCCAGATTGGAGATATGAACCAGTCCGTTTTGCTTTATGCCAATATCTACAAATGCACCAAAATTGGTAATATTGTTGACAATACCCGGAACTATCTGCCCTGGCTCAAGATCATCCATAGATCGGAGTGATTTGTCGAATTCAAATACTTTGATTTGTTTACGTGGGTCACGACCGGGTTTTTCAAGCTCTTTTATGATATCTTCCAGTGTAGGTAAACCGGTTTCCTCTGTAATGTAGTTTTTCAGGTTGATTCGCTCTCTGAGTTCTTTTTTCTCGATAAGTTCTTTTACAGAACAATTCAGGTTATTAGCCATTTCTTCCACTACAGGATAACTTTCCGGGTGTACTGCACTGTTGTCCAGTGGATTTGAGCTCTGGTCGACTCTAAGGAAACCTGCACACTGCTGAAAGGCTTTGTCTCCCATTCTTTTTACCAGTTTAAACTGGTCAC
>CAZWHH010000276.1:0-2127 GCA_964633615.1 uncultured Bacteroidales bacterium
AGTTGATAATCAGTAGGTGCTTTTGGGGGCGTTAAAACGGTGCACAAAACAGGAAGTAGAATTTTTAAGTAAAATCAAAACAGTTTCTAAGCCATCCATCAAGGGTAGGATTACTTTACATTAGCTGTTTGACAAATCGGTTAAAGCAGAATTAAATGGACTTCTAAAATTTTAAACCGATCGTTGATCCAAAGCGGATGGTGAATCCCTCGCCACGCGGATCGATATCCCCTTCTTCTCCCTGATCATATTTAAGGCTATAAAAGTTATACCCGGGTCCGCCCCAGACATCCAAAGTGATCATATCACCAAAAACCCATTGACCTCCTAAACATAGACCGCCACCCACAGAGGTTGAATGGGCCTTTGCTGTATAAGTCTCTGTATCCTCTGTAACATCACTCTCTATGGTCCAATCCTGGTAACGTCCATAAGGGGCAAGAAAAAAACCCTGGGGTGCTTCTCCATTTGGATAGAACCTTAATTCAGGTGTTATCCCATATCCGGAGTATTTAACATCTCCGAGAGATCCTCCAAACCAGTAATAACCTTGCAGCTGTACAGAAGCTTTCTCACTGACAGCAGTCTCATAAGCCAGATTAAGAGTAGACAGAGGGATACTCAGGTAATTAATTTTAATCACATTCTGGGCTAATCCAGCTTTAAGATTTAGCAGTCCCATCAAAAGAACTACAAATAAAATTTTCATCTTTTTCATAATATTTCAATTTTGAGTGTAAATGAATGCAATTTAATTTCTTAAAGAGATCTATCTTTCAAATATAACCTTTAAATATAAATAAAAAAAATTATAAATAAAAAGGGCTAGCATCAGTCCACAGCCGCCTCAATAAAAGAATATTAATTTCAGATTTAAAGCCTGCCTGAGGTTAAGTAAGAACTATACAACCAATATTATTCTTCAGAAGCAAACTTTACTTTATCAAGCATTAAAATTACATCAAAGGGCTGAATTCCTTTTGATATTAACTTATTTTTATCTTCTAAAAAAGCCTTAGCAAATTTATTAAAATCACCATTCTCTGCAACTATTGCTTTTGTATAGGTATCTTCAGCCTTTTTCACCTTTCCGCTCAACCAATATACATGGCCCAGGGTAACATAATCATAATAATTCTGTTCCTTTTCGAGCAATTTACTCAAATAATTCTCTGCGGTATCATATTTATCCAGCATGAAGGAACACCATGCTATGGGGCGTCTAATTTTTTCATTTTCAGGAGCCAGGTATTCCACCTTGAAATAATATTTTAAGGCTTCTTCAAATCGTTCAAGTTGAAAAAGGCTATGTCCAATATAGGCCTGGATATATAAGTTATCCGGTTCAAATTTTTCAGCTTCCTGATAATATTCCAGTGCTTTTTCCGGATTATTTAAATAACGATAGCACAGAGCAATTTTCTTATTAATCCATGCCTTATTGGTATCAAATAATTCTGCCCTCAAATAATAATCCACCGCATCGGTATAATCCCCTTTTCTTTGAAAACAATATCCTATTTTCTCCAGCACCTCTGCATTGTTTTTATTGGCTTCATCCAGATTTTGGAATCCTTCTATTGCCTCATCAAAATGATTTCTTTCAAAATAAAATTCAGCAATATTTCGCTTGATCTTTTTATTCGTGACCACCTGATTATAAAAATGAGTATTATAAATATCCAGTTTAAAAGAAAATACATCTTCAATCTCTTTCTTCAGGGGATGTAGTTTAAAAAAGCGGTAAATATCCTGAATGTATTGGGTATATATACTTTTTGTCCGGGCAAACGAGTTTAAAATTTCCTCATCCTCTCCAATCTCCTTCATTTGTTTCATCTCCTCGTTAAACATATGCATCATGGTATTCTTTTGCTCATCTGGTATTAATTGCAGATTCAGGCAAAATGAATACTTATCTGAATTACACATATAATAGGAAGACTCGAGTTTTTCTACCAAAGGGGCAATATCGATTTCAGAATCTGTATCCACAACTCCTTCAATATCCTCATTCTCTTTATAAAAGGGAATAAACCAGTTGCTGATTCTGTTAAAAAACGGAAAATGCTTCAGCCGGGCGAAAGCACTCATAAAAACATCAGACCCTTCTACCTGCATCTGTGA
>CAZWHH010000276.1:2227-4115 GCA_964633615.1 uncultured Bacteroidales bacterium
TTCTCTATCTCTTCATTTCCTGCATACGCTTCAAAACGTTTCAATAAATCCGGATACAAAGGAATTCTTTTATCATAGCGATATACAGAGAGTATAAGACCCACAAAAGCCCGCTGCCAGACTTGCTCCTCTCCTTTCATAATAAAATCAATCAACAAATGAATCTTAGACTCATCAAAACAATGAAGAGAGCTTAAGGTAAGGGCACTAACAAACAGCGACTTATCGTACCACATCAATTCCCCGGAATCAAGAATATTCTTCACCAGCTTTTTCTCCTTGTCATAAAATTTATCGGTGAACCATATGGCCCGAAATAGAATACTCAACACTTCATTCCGGTCATTGATCTGCTCTTCTTCTGTCTGGATATCAGACTCTTTTAAAAGATTCTCCAGTTCCTCATCTACCGTGAGACTGCTCAGTAATTGCTGCAAATCAATCTCACCGGCATGAATTTTTCGTATAAGTTTTTCTTTGGTTTTATAGATGGCTGATTTTCCCTTAAACAATAACAGATGTTCTTTAAGAATATCTCCTGTTTCAAGTACCGACTTTTGCAAATGAGCATATATTTCTTCTTTCTGGGGATCTTCAGCTCCATTGAATGCATGTTTTAAAATATCCTGGTAGGTATTTTTGTTTTTATCCAGTTGAATATGATAATAATCAGAATCTGCTTCCTTTGCCATATCATAAAGTAAATCAAAGGCAAAGCCCAGTTTCTGTTCTACGACATACGCGCAGGCTTTTTCATGCTTCTTTTTTATTTCAGAAATTTCCATAAATCGAATCTGTCTTTATTTAAAGATTGTTGATTTAAGGTGTCAAAGATTGTACCATCAATATAAAAACAATCTCTTGCACGGATAACCCTGCCAAAAAATCAGTTTTAAAAAGTCGATCCGTTATAACCCCATAAATGGGGCTCTATATTCATGAAATTAATAAAAATCCTGTCTTTGGGGATATTTAAATTATCTTTAATCAAATGAGAAAGACTGGCAGAAAGTTTTGGCGTTTCTTTCTCAGGCAAACGAATGCTTCTCAGTTCAATCAGCATAGTCGCATCTATTGAATTCCCAAAAAACATGTACTGATCATCTTCGACCCTGCACATAATATATTTTTCAGGCTTATCGAGACCTTTTGAAACTAAATGAGTTAACTCATCCAAAAGCTCAAGTTTAGTGCTTTTATCCAGTTTTAGATTGGTTTTCAAATTAAGGTAAGGCATATTTTAGTCATTTTAGTTTTACACATCTTAAAAATAAACAATTTGAAGAAGAAAACAATGATCACAGCTCATAAAGAAATTAATCCTTTCTTACCGCTTTCGTTTGTTTAATTCTTTCTACCTTTGAAAATCATATAATAACAGTCCTGCTGTTTTTTTGTAAATATAAGATGATATTGTGTCTAAATCCTTGTTCTGTAAAAACTTTTGACAACATCGGTAAAATATTATTCTTGTGAAAGATAGAGAAAAATCAAGAAGGAAAGCCTGGAGCATAATAACTAATCTAAAGGCCCAATTGCTGGATGTTTTATGGGAAGAGAACCAATATGGCTATAACAGCGAACATTTTCTAATCCCCTGGATCCAGGAAGAAGCTGAATATGCAATTAAAAATGCCGGATTATCTAAAGAAGACGAAGAATTTTTTTTAATGAAAGTAGAACATACGATAGGAGAATATTTTGAAGAATAACTTATGTCATTCTGGCATAAGCCTTCTTTTTGTGGTTCTTGTTTTTTTAGTATAACCCAAATTGAGCGGTCCCGCTCAACGATGGATTCACCATAAATAATTCAGCCCTTAAAAGTGCGCTTTTTTCTATAGTTTATATACATTGGGATGCGGATTAGATATTTGATTTTAGTCTG
>CAZWHH010000277.1:0-4115 GCA_964633615.1 uncultured Bacteroidales bacterium
TTTCCGATACAGAAATGCTCAAATATATTTCCAAGTATTTCATCTGTAGTGATTTGCCCGGTTATCTCACCGAGGTAATGGAGGACATCACGTACATCCATTGCAAGAAGATCGGTGGGGAGATCAGAGTGTAGGCCCTCTCTTGCACGTTCAAGGGATTCGTGGGCTCTTTTCAGTGCTTCGTAGTGGCGTGCGTTTGTGACGAGGATATCGCTTTCCTGGATTTGCTCATAGTTGGCCGCCTCCAAAAGTTGTTCAACCAGTTTTTCAGTATTTTGGCCTGTTTTAGCCGATACACGCAGGAATTCATCATCGATTTTAATGACCTTCCTGATAGAACGCTCAATCTTTTCGAGTTGATCATTTGATTCAAGCTGATCTACTTTATTCAAAAGCACCAGCAGCTTTTTATTCTCTCCCTCAATTCGTTTTTCCACTTTCTGTATGGTCTGAAGAATATAATCCACCTCCTGGTTGGCATCAACGAGGAGAAGTACAATTTTGGCTTTATCGATCTGGTCAAAGGTACGTTCGATTCCAATGGTTTCAATCTTGTCACCTGTATCCCGGATTCCTGCAGTATCTATAAAACGGAACTCAATACCCTGAATATTGATCACATCTTCAATAATATCACGAGTCGTACCCGCGATATCGGTAACAATTGCTTTTTCTTCGTTCAAAAGCCTGTTCAGCAGAGTTGATTTTCCCACGTTGGTATTACCGGCTATTGCAACGGGAAAACCATTCTTGATTGCATTGCCCAGTTCAAATGAATTCAGCAGTTTTTCGATAAGCCGGTTTATCTCTTCAAGTAATTTTTTCAACTCACTCCGATCTGCAAATTCCACATCTTCTTCGCTAAAATCGAGCTCAAGCTCAATCAAAGAAATAAAGTGCAACAATTTATCCCTGAGTTTTTTAATCTCAGAAGAAAACCCGCCACGCATCTGTTGCATGGCTAATTTGTGGGCAGCTGATGAGGAGGAAGCGATCAGATCGGCTACTCCTTCTGCCTGAGCCAGATCCATCTTGCCATTTTGAAATGCCCGCAAAGTGAATTCTCCGGGTTCAGCAACACACCCCCCCTTATCAACCAAGAGTTGTAGTATTTTTTGCTGGATAAAAACAGAACCGTGACAATAGATCTCGGCCATGTCATCTCCCGTATAAGAATGAGGGGCTTTGTATCGCAAAAGCATCACTTCATCGATCACTTTATCATTCTCAATAATTTCCCCATAAACCGCCTTTTTATGTTCAAAAACGGTCTTCTTATCAGTCTGTATAGGTGTAAATATCTCATTAAGAATCGAAAAAGCATCCTGTCCGTTAACCCGTATAACAGCAATAGCACCGTTTCCCCGGGGTGAAGAGATTGCGCAAAATGTATGATCCTTCATAATCTTTGGTTTATTAATTATCAAATCAACAGGGTTACAAAGGTATGACCTTCTTTGAAATTATTTACAAGCTTGACAATTTATTTATATAATTATCTTTGCTTTCATGGGGAAAATCTTTATTTTTGAATAACAAACAATGAATTAATATTATGAGTGTTTTAGTCAATCAAAAATCAAAAGTCATCATACAAGGTTTTACCGGCAGTGAAGGTACTTTTCATGCAAAACAAATGATTGAATACGGTACGAATGTGGTAGGTGGGGTCACTCCAGGGAAAGAAGGAATGAAACATTTGGATAAACCTGTATTTAATACTGTGGAGAATGCAGTCAAAGAGACCGGGGCAGACACTTCCGTTATTTTCGTACCCCCGCCGTTTGCAGCTGATGCTATCATGGAAGCAGCCAATGCCGGGATTAAAGTTGTTGTTGCCATTACAGAAGGCATTCCTACGAAAGATATGATCAAGGTAAAAGAATACCTGAAAAAAAGAGATACAGTGCTAATCGGCCCTAACTGTCCTGGAATCATCACTCCCGGTGAAAGCAAAGTAGGAATTATGCCGGGATTTATTCATCAAAAAGGAAAAGTAGGCATCATCTCCCGCTCCGGCACACTCACGTACGAAGCAGTTGACCAGGTAACCAAGCTGGGAATGGGTCAATCTACCTGTATTGGAATCGGAGGAGATCCTATCATTGGCACTTCCACCCTGGATGCGGTCAAATTATTTATGGAAGACAAGGACACAGAAGGAATCATCATTATCGGGGAAATAGGTGGAAACATGGAAGCCGAGGCTGCTGAATGGATTAAGAAAAACGGAAACAAACCCGTTGTGGCCTTTATTGCCGGAAAAACAGCTCCTAAAGGCCGACGTATGGGTCATGCAGGAGCAATCATTGGTGGCAAAAACGATACAGCTGCTGCTAAAATGGATATATTAAAAAAGAACGGCATTGTCATTGCCGAATCTCCTGCAGAAATCGGCTTAAAAATACAGGAGGCCTTAAATAATAATTAAGACCGCAACAAACCCTTTAGCTTACATGGAGCAAGAAAACTGGAAGGATAAAATCATAGTTATAGCGGAAGATGAAAAGATTAATTTTCTTTTTCTACAAGCAGTATTTAAGAAGACAGGGGCTACTATTTTTTGGGCGAGAAATGGAGAAGAAGTTATCAGAATATGCGATAAAGAAAAAAACATTGATATTATCCTGATGGACATCAAAATGCCCGGAATAGATGGATATGAAGCTACACGAATTATTAAAGACAAATATCCTGGTATTACGGTTATTATACAGACTGCGTACAATTTGAGTGAAGACAGGGATAAGGCTTATGAAGCCGGATGCGACAGTTTTTTGGCAAAACCGATTAAACCGAAGAATTTAATGGCCACAGTAAAAAAATACATTTAAGATTCAATCAGTTCATCCAATATTTCACGCACTTTTTTAGAATTCCAGTTAACAGCCCCTTTCTTTCGGACGACAACCTCTTTCTCTTTTGACAGTATCATAGTGGTAGGTAAAACAGAATATTTCAAAGAGCCTGTGGGCTGGCCTTTGATCTGATAATTTGGTAAATCATAATCCTTCGTTGTAAGATATTCTAATTGC
Organism: uncultured Bacteroidales bacterium; assembly: GCA_964633615.1. Lineage (GTDB taxonomy): Bacteria > Bacteroidota > Bacteroidia > Bacteroidales > UBA12077 > JAGXLC01. The sequence goes on from CAZWHH010000277.1 coordinate 3,036, forward strand.
TTTTCCATTGATTCATTTGACAGGAACAGAAAATTCACTTTATCCTTATAATCATCGTATAAATCTTGAAGTGAGGGCATTTCAGCACGACAAGGCGGACACCATGTGGCCCAGAAATTGATAAATACCGGCTTATCATAATATTCATTCAACACATGTCTATCATTCTGTTCATCAATAAATATAAGACTTTTTGCTCCTTCAAGTGTTTCCGTTTGCTCCTTTTTATCAGGACTCATTACCAACATTCTGATCTTTGATGCATAAGTCATCATCTCCTTTCTTGTACCTGGAATAAGCAGTAAAATAATAAGTACAATAAAAAGAACATCGGTAATTTTTCCCCACAGTGACTTCTTTTTAAACTTTCCAAACTCCCTTTTTAAAAATTTAATCATAATTCGTCGGTTTTTCTTAACAGATTATATAAAATTAATCAACATTATTTATACTAATCATTCTATTAACAATCTCTGTTTTAACAATATTTTGAAGGACTTGTTTACAATCTATGAAACTATTTTCCCTATTGCTACTAAAGGTAATACCACCGGTTATATTTCCATATCGCTCATTTAAAGAAACTTTTGAAATATCTACTCCTCCGATAGTTACCCCGGAGATCAGAATTAATATTTTATTATAAGAAATTCCCTGGTATTTGCCAGGGAATAACATAAATATCAAGAATATTTGAATGAGCAATCTATTTCTTCTTAGATGGCTGATATCCCTTTTGCTTGGCGGCTTCTTCCAGTTTTTTCTGCCACTTGGATTTCTTAGCTGGTTTTTTCTTGTTTTCTCTGATTTTCTTATGAATCTTCTCATCATCCACAAAATTACGGATGATTAATGTTTGTGCCAGTGTAATGCCATTGGAAAGGAAGAAATAATAACTCAATGCAGCAGGGAAACTGTTAAAAATAAACAACAACATAATCGGCATAAAATAAGTGGTGAAAAATTTCATGCCTGGCATCTGAGCATTGCTGGTATTCATTTGTGAGCTATTGATCCTTGTTGAAAAGAACAATGTAACAGCCATTAAAAGAGTAAAGAGACTTATATGATCACCATAGA
>CAZWHH010000278.1:0-4105 GCA_964633615.1 uncultured Bacteroidales bacterium
CCGCCATTTATGGCGGTGGTTGAGCGGCTGTTGCTTCTCTGGGCTTTTAGCCCGGGAATTATTTTACTTTTATTAGCTATTTTAATGAATTTTCCTGGCTAAAGCCTTCCTGACAAGAAGTACAGTCCTAATCCACGCCATGAATGGCTTGGTAAGTCAGTTATCTGCCACCAAATTAATTTGCATTTTCACACAGCCCCTAAAGGACGGGGCTATGAAAAATAACATCTTCAAAATTTGATAAAGTAGAATTTTTAAATAAAATCAAAACAGTTTCTAAAACCTTATACTAATGAAAAAGCCGGATGAGAATCACCCGGCTTTTTTGAGAACTAGAATTGTTGTTAACCTAAACCCAATTAAACATTCCAGTAATCAGCTTTTAACATCCATTCTTTAATAATATCTGTTTCTATTTGTTCTTTGGTTCTGAAATTATTGAAATTCAACATCCAGCATTCCAATTGTTTTTCTCCTGTTTCAACGGTATAATCATTGGTTTTAGTATTCTTGCTGTTATTTATTTTCCAGAAATCCTTATCCGTCATCCATGCTTCAAGCTGCTGTTTTTCCTGTGTTTCATTAGGAATTTGCAGGCACTCTTCTTTGTCTCCTTCTCCTATAATTGGGTTTTGATCTTGATTTTGATTTCCAAAGACGTGCATAGTTATAAAGCTTAGTAGTAAAGTAAAAGCCATTAACCTGATGTTTTTAAGAAATTGTGTATTCATATCTATATCTCCTTTTTTTTTAAATGACTGAATTTTTTTGTTGTGTTGCAAATTTATAAAATTAATTTAGACTTAATAAAAATAATAAATTTTTTTTCTCAAATGTCTTCTTTTGATAATCCCAACAAAATATTTTTAGGTTTGTTCAAAAAACAGGTCGAAAAATTAAACAAGTAGTATGAGAATTTAAATAAAAAGGTTTGCAGGAAAACAAATATATAAAGAAAACGAGACCAGGAGGCCTTAAAAAGCGCGCTAATTTCTATAGTTTATATACATTGGGATGTGGAATAGATTTTTGATGTTTGAGCTTGATTCCTGATGAGGTTCGATAGTTGTTTCCGGATACCGGAGCTTTTCCAAGCATCTTTAGCTTCCTCAGCCTCAGCCTTATTCAACAATAAAACCCTATTAATAAGATAATTGTACAGTTTATGTATATGCCCCGGTTTATTTGAACCAACCCGGATCAATTTTTGTTGCCTTTATTTATATTCTAAAGAAATCATTAATTTTGTCATAAAATTGGAAATATGAAGTATTATTTTAACATCAGGCATGCAGGATTTTTGGTAATTTTATTATTTACTACCCTTTCTTTCGCTTTTGGAGCTGAGAAGAATGAAAAAAAAGGATATGAAATACATGTTCATATAAAAGGCATACAGGATAGAGATTTATACCTTGGAGTATATCAGGGAGACAGGCAGTATCTGAAGGATACAATTAAACTGGATGCCAATGGTAAGGGTACTTTTAAGGGAGGAGTTGCTCTGAAACAAGGGATCTATTTGATAATTACTCCGGCAAAAAAATACTTTGAGATTCTTATTGGGGAAGATCAACATTTTTCTCTGACCACAGAAACCCCAAATTTTATGAATACCCTGGAATTTGAGGGTTCAAAGTTGAACACTGCTTTTATTAATTATCAGCGTTTTATGGTAAAACAGAACAGGAAAAGGGGACAATTAAGGCAGAAATTGCAAAAAAATAAGGAGGATGAAGAAGTTCAGAAAAAAATCAGGTCTCAATTAGAGGAGCTTAATGAAAAAGTGAATAACAAATGGGATGAACTCATAAATGAATATGAAGGTACTGTTTTGGCTGTGATCATTAAGGGGATGAAGAATATTGAGGTTCCTGATTTCGAAATACCGGAAACAGTACAAAATAAAGATTCGGTTAAAAGATTTAAAAGGTATCAATATTATCGTGATCATTATTTTGATTATATTGATCTTTCTGATGACAGATTGATAAGGACACCAATTCTGCAGAATAAGGTTAAAAATTATTTTGATAACATCCTGATTCCAAAACCCGATTCAATTATACCCAGGATAGACTGGATGATTGAGCAAACAGACGGGAATAAAGAAACTTTCCAGTTTCTGGTTCAGTTTATGCTCACTCATTTTCAAAAGAAAAATATCATGGGAATGGATGAAGTATTCGTGCATGTTGCCGAGAAATATTATCTTTCAGGAAGAGCAGACTGGGTTGATTCTTCTTTTTTGGCCAGGCTGGAAGATAAAGTCAGTAAGACCAAACCCAATTTGATTGGTAAAACAGCTCCGGATCTGAAAATACCTACCAGAACAGGTGAATTTGCACGCCTTCATGATATTGAAAGCCAATTTGTAATTCTTTACTTTTGGGAGCCTAACTGCGGGCATTGTAAAAAGGTAACCCCGGAAATATGGGATATTTATCAGAAGTACAATCGAGATCAACTCGAAGTTTTTGCTGTGTATACTCAGAATGATAAGCAGGAATGGATGGAATACCTAAATAAGAATGAATTTGACTGGATTAATGTTTATGATCCCTATTATATAAGTAATTTCAGGCAGAAGTATGATATTTACAGTACACCAACAATCTATTTACTGGATAAAAATAAAGAGATTGTGGCCAAGAGGATTTCTTATAAATCTTTGGGTGAATTTCTGGAAAGAGCAATTGGTGAATGATGGACTATGCTAATCTATAATAGCATCGTATATTACTTTTTGAATTTTAGTCCTTATATCTGTTTCTATTAATTTGCGATTATCCTGATCCGGATGAATTCTGTTGGAGAGAAAGATATACACAATTTTTTCTTCCGGATCTGCCCAGGCGATAGTGCCTGTAAATCCTGAATGGCCAAAACTTTCTTCCGACACTTCCTTGCAGGTTGGACCCGGTTCATCCTCTTCAGGTACAGGTTTGTCAAAACCAATGGCTCTGCGGTTGTCATTGGTTTTTTTGTAAGGACTGGAAGTGAAGAGCTGAATAGTTTCCGGGGAGAAATACTTTTTGCCCCCATAAAACCCTTGATTTAAATACATCTGCATTATTTTTCCCAGGTCGGCGGCATTTGAAAAAACGCCGGCATGTCCACATACTCCGCCTAACATAGCAGCCCCCGGATCATGTACATATCCCTGGAGCAGTTGATTTCTGAAAATCATATCATTTTCTGTAGGAACAATTTGTTTTTTTGAGAACCTTTTTACTGGCAAAAAACCTGTACGATAGGTATTCATTGGTTCATAAAACTCCTGAACTACATACTTTTCGAATTTTTTACCGGTAAGTCTTTCGATAATCCGGTACAGGTAATAATACCCCAGGTCTGAATACACATATTCCTTCTTTTCCAATAACTCTGATTGATCAATATATTTATAAATTGTGTCGGTATAATTGTTTTTCATATAGAGATTTTCTGCCACCTGGACAGAATATTCGCCCGAGGGAACCGGACTGAAGATACTGTCTTTATACACAAAGTTTTTTGACATATAGCTATGTTTTCCTATCTTAAAAGGATACTCATCCGAAGGCTTTGTACTTAACAATTGTTTCCCGGGATAAAGCGTTTGAAGGGTTGATTGATAGAAAGGGATCCAGCTTTTAAGTCCCGACTGATGAGTAAGGATTTCTTTAAGTACCAGATTTGCTTTATTGGTAGAGTCCAGGTAGGGTAAATACGTTTTCAGGGAATCCTCCAGGCTGATTTTATTCTTTTCCATCAGACGCATAATCGAAGGCACGGTCGCTATAATTTTTGTTAATGATGCAATATCATAAATATCGTGGTAATCAACCGGTTGCTTTTGTAAATAGGTGTGGTATCCGAAGGATCTGAGATAAACTACTTTTCCATCCCGGGCAATAAGAATTTGGCATCCGGGCATGGCCTGATCATCGATTGCTTTTTGAGCGATAGAATCAATTTTTTTCAGTGTTGAGCCCGACAATCCGGCTTCTTCAGGAATGGTATATTTGAATGTTTGAGTTTCTTTGGTGCTGATGCCTGTTTGGGCAAGATAGTTTTCATCAATAGAGACCGGGAGCAGACCATTTATTTGGAAAGTTCCAAA
>CAZWHH010000279.1:0-4093 GCA_964633615.1 uncultured Bacteroidales bacterium
ACTTTAAAACTGCGTCTTCAGGTACGCTAATCTTATAGTTCCCTTCCATATCTGTAGTAGTACCATTCTGTGTGCCCTTCTCAATAATGCTAATTCCCGGTAAAGGTTCCCCTTCTTCTTTATCTGTAACATTTCCTTCTACTGTGATCTCCTGTCCATAAACAGAAATTGAAAAGAACAACAAAAATCCAAAAAAAATAATTCGAGTGAATATCATTTGAAACTTCATAGAAAAATATTTTTAATTTCAATATATGTTTAGATCCTTGAATAAATAGTAAATAAGCATGCTATCCTTGATTACAAGTTTTAAGTAAAATTAGGGAAAAATAAAGTTAAAGTAAATGTTATCAACAAACTACAATTATTAACATTTTGACTATTAACAGAATATAAGCTGGCAAAATTTATCTTTTACAATTTCAAACGTTTGCAAAAATTTCGTATATTTTAGCAGCTAAAACACGAAAAGATCGATGAAAAAACATCAAGTCACCATAAAAGATATTGCTCAAAAGCTAAACATCTCACCATCAACTGTTTCCAGAGCCCTAAAAGATCATCCGGATATTAATTACAGAACCAAAGAGGCTGTTAAAGAAATTGCCAAAAAATACAATTATGTGCCGAATAGAATTGCCCAGGGCCTGCTACTGGATAAAAGCAATATTATAGGAGTGATCATTCCCGAAATTGTTCATCACTTCTTCTCATCTGTGATCAGCGGAATTGAAAGTATTGCTCACAAAAACGGATTCAATGTCATGTTATGTCAGTCACAAGAATCTTATGAAATAGAAGTAAAAAATGTAGATACATTGCTTTCCAGTCATATTGACGGAATTTTAATTTCGGTGACAAAAGAAACTGTGGATTACAGACATCTGGAGAATATCCAGGAGATGGGAATACCAATGGCTTTCTTTGATCGTATTATTGAAGAGATTGAGACTGACAGAATTATTGTGGATGATTTTGGGGGTGGTTACAATGCTACAAAACACCTTATAGAACAAGGATGCAGAAGAATAGCACATTTTCACGGACCTTTACACCTTCTTATAGGACATAATCGTTACAATGGCTATATTAGAGCCATGAAGGAAAATAATATTCCGCTACATGATGAATTTATCATCTTCTGTGATGAATATGAACAAGCCAAAGCAATGACTCAAAAATTACTGGAATTAAAGCATCCTCCTGACGCTATTTTCTGTGTAAATGATGAAACAGCAATAGGAGCTATAAAAACAGTAAAAAAGAACGGATTAAAAATACCCGAGGATATAGCAATAGTAGGATTTACAAATTCGGCTATCTCTTCTATATCCGATCCTGAAATGACTACTGTAGATCAAAAAGGTTATGAACTGGGACAGGAAGCAGCCAAACTGATCATTCAAAGAATTCTTGACAACAAAGACCTATCCGAAAAACCTGTAACTAAAATTCTTGACACTAAATTAATCATTAGAGAATCTTCTCTGATAAAAAAGAAAGTAGATTAAAAATTGTAATAAACAAAATGTAATTAGTGCAGTTACCTTCTGTTTTGCTATATCATTTCTGGTGTTTATGATAGTTATAAATCAAAAGCCAAAATCTAATTCTAATTTATTACTTTTGTAACACAATTGATAAAAATATTTAAACTATGATAAACGAACAATTACTCAATCCCAAAAGCATAGTAATTGTAGGAGGTTCAAACAATATACAAAAACCCGGGGGAAAAGTACTTAAAAACATTATAGAAGGGGACTTCAAAGGAGAACTTTATGTCGCTAATCCCAAAGAAGAAGAAGTTCAGGGTATAAAAAGCTATCAAGACCCTGGAGATCTGCCCGAAGTGGATCTGGCAATTCTGGCTATAGCGGCTAAATATTGTCCGGATACCGTCAGGCTACTAACTGAGAAAAAAAATACAAAGGCGTTTATTATTCTCTCAGCAGGATTTAGTGAAGAAAATGAAGAAGGAGCTAAAATTGAAAAAGAAGTGGTTGACCTGGTAAATAAAGCAGATGGTGCGCTCATTGGTCCAAATTGTGTGGGTGTCTTGAACCAAAATTACAATGGTGTATTTACCACTCCTATTCCCAAGCTCGATCCTCATGGAGTTGACTTTATATCAGGCTCTGGAGCAACCGCTGTCTTTATCATGGAATCCGGAATTCCCAAAGGACTTACTTTTAACAGTGTTTATTCAGTAGGAAACAGTGCCCAAACGGGAGTTGAAGAAATTGTAAAACATATGGATGAAAACTTCGACCCTGAGAACAGCTCGAAAGTCAAACTTCTTTATATAGAAAGCATAGAAAAACCCCAGTTGCTCCTAAAACACTCGCGTTCACTGATCAACAAAGGTTGTAAAATTGCCGCGGTAAAAGCAGGAGGATCTGAAGCCGGAAGTCGTGCAGCCTCATCTCACACTGGTGCCCTGTCAAGTTCTGATGCTGCTGTTGATGCTTTATTCAGAAAAGCAGGTATTGTTCGTTGCTACGGTAGAGAAGAACTCACAACAGTTGCTTCCATTTTCATGCATCCGGAGCTGAAGGGAAAAAACATCGCCATCATTACACATGCAGGTGGACCTGCTGTTATGCTTACCGATGCCCTCTCTAATAATGGGTTGGATATACCAGCCATCGAAGGTCCCGAAAGCAAAAAACTACTGGAAGAGTTGTTTCCTGGTTCGTCGGTTGCTAATCCCATCGATTTTCTTGCTACAGGAACAGCTGAACAACTGGGAAAAATCATTGATTATTGCGACAAAAAATTTGACCATATCGACGGGATGGCTGTAATATTTGGTAGCCCGGGATTATTTCCGGTTTACGAAGTATACGATCTGCTTGATGAAAAAATGAAAGCAAGCAAGAAACCCATTTATCCAATATTACCATCTGTCATTAATGTTAAAGACGAAATAGATCATTTTATATCAAAAGGGAGAATTAACTTCCCCGATGAAGTTCTTTTCGGAAATGCACTGGCAAAGGTTTACAACACACCCGAACCTGCAGAAGAAGGAAAAGACTTCCCAAAAGTAGACGAACAAAAAATTAGAAACATCATTGACCAGTCCGAAAATGGCTATATTGACCCGGAAAAAGTTCAGGAACTACTGGATGCAGCTGGTGTTAAAAGGGCCGGCGAAGCGGTTGTTACCACAGAAGAAGATGCCATAAGTGAAGCGCTCAAGTTAGGACTGCCAGTTGTAATGAAAGTGATTGGCCCTGTTCATAAATCAGATGTGGGGGGTGTAGCCCTCAGCATAAACGATGAAGAAAAGGTAGCCAAAGAATTTAACCGGATGATTAAAATAAAAGATACCACTGGCATCCTGATACAACCCATGCTGAAAGGTCAAGAGTTGTTTATTGGTGCGAAAGAGGAGCCTAAATTCGGACATATGGTGCTTTGTGGATTAGGTGGAATATTTGTCGAAGTACTGAAAGACGTTAACTCTGCCATTGCACCGGTTTCTAAAAAAGAAGCGTCCGAAATGATAAAAAATCTTAAGGGTTATGGAATTATCAAAGGAACAAGGGGACAAGAAGGAATTAATGAAGAAGATTTCGTTGATGCCATTCAAAAAATTTCAGCACTCGTTACCCTAGCTCCGGAAATCGCAGAAATGGACCTCAACCCATTGCTTGGTAATCTAAAGGAAGTGGTCGCTGTGGACGCCCGCATCAAAATAGAAAAAGAATAACATGAAATTCAAACGCAATTTCTCCAGGTCGGAGATTATCTTAATTGTAATGCTCGCCATTGCAATAATTGCTTTTGCGGCAAACTGGCAAAAAATAAAAAAAGGGGTAGCCCGAGGCTGGGAAAATTATAACATTGTAAATTGGTTCGGTAATGAATAAAATGTGTCCAAATAAAACCCTCATCTGCACCATGTAGACAAAAGGCAATGAATAAAACAGGAGGGTTACATGGTAGAGGAATCAAAAAAATATGGACTTTGGGAGGTATAAGTATTAGAATGTCAAACTAATAAATTAACTTTATAATAATGAATAGAAAAGATCTGGGTTTTATAATTGTCGTATTGATTGCTTTTTCTCCTTTTTTTATTTTT
>CAZWHH010000280.1:0-4080 GCA_964633615.1 uncultured Bacteroidales bacterium
CTTGTGCTCTTTCTTCACTTACCTTTTTCTCCGCTTCAAGTTTTTGCTTTTCCACTTCTTTTTTCTTGCTTAGGGCTTTTTCTCTTTGTTCATTGATTGATTTTTCTTTCTCTTCCATCCAGGTGTTGAATTTTTGTTCTGCTTCTTCTTCAGTTAAAGCCTTTTTTTCAACTCCTTTCAAAAGGTGTTTTTTATACATCACACCCTTGTAAGAAAGAATAGCTTTACAGGTATCAGTAGGTTGTGCCCCTTTCTGTACCCATTTTAAAGCTTTTTCAAAATCTAATTCAATAGTTGCTGGATTTGTAGCAGGATTATACATTCCGAGTTTTTCAATGTACTTACCATCACGTGGTGCCCTACTATCTGCAGCCACAATGTGATAAAAGGGCTGCTTCTTCCTTCCTCTTCTCGTTAATCTAATTTTTACAGGCATGTTTTTTTACTTTGTTTTAAAATTCTTAACCTTTTTAAAATTCGTGCCGCAAAGATATAATTTTTTTAATTCATAATAACATTTATATAAATTTATTCAACCTTAATCACTTAGAAACTGTTTTTATTTTATTTAAAAATTCTACTTCACCAAATTTTGAAGATGTTATTTTCCCAGCCCCGTCCTTTTAGGGCGGGGATTCAAATCTCCCTCCCGTTTAAGATTTCTAAAAATTTTGTATCTTAATTTACAAAATTTTTAGAAATCGAACGAATATTAGGATTTACCTTACCCCCCCAAAAAAAGACGGGACTGGGAATCACAAAAAAACTAATTTGTTAAAGCAGGACAAAATCAAAACAGTTTCTTAGCCAGAACAGTTTTAAAAAAACAAAAATAAGTTAAATGTACTGTAGACGGCCATCTTACCAAGGATGTGCATAAAAGACCTTTATTTTATTAAAAATTATTAACAAGCTGTTTTATCACCTTGTAGATTTAGTAACTTTATCTTGGAATTTTTTAGAGTTAATTAACTGAAATTGAAAGGATAAAAAAATTATGGGTGTTTTTACTCATTTACATGTACACACGCAGTATTCAATTTTGGATGGTGCTTCGGATATCTCTGATTTAATGAGCAAAGCTATCAATGATGGGATGGAGGCATTAGCCATTACCGATCATGGGAATATGTTCGGGGTGAAGGAGTTTTATAACGAGGCAAAAAAACAGGGGATTAAACCGATTATTGGTTGTGAAATGTATCTGGCTGAAAACAGCCGCTTTGATAAGTCCGGGAAAAAAGACAGAAGTGGTTATCATTTAATTGTAATGGCTAAGAACAAAACAGGATACCATAATCTGATTAAACTTGTTTCCTACGCCTGGACAGAAGGTTTTTATTATACTTCCCGCATAGATAAAGAGCTGTTAAAGAGATATAGTGAAGGATTAATTGCCAGTTCTGCCTGCCTGGGGGGAGAAATACCTAAAGCCATTATAAACAAGGGAAAAGAAGCAGCAGAGAAAGTAATTCTCGAATACAAAGATATTTTTGGAGATGATTTTTACCTGGAGTTGATGCGACATCCATCGGGCAGGCCGGAGAAAGACAAAGAGGTGTATGAGGTGGAGCAAAAGGTGAATAAGGTGATGCTGGAGCTGGCAGAAAAACTAAAAGTGAAAGTTATTGCCACGAATGACGTACACTTTATAAACGCTGAAGATGCTGAGGCACATGACCGTTTAATTTGTCTGAATACAGGAAAAGAGCTGAATGATCCTGACCGGATGAGGTATACCAAACAGGAATATTTCAAGACCACCCGGGAGATGGAGGAATTATTTGAGGATATACCGGAGGCAATACAGAATACAAAGGAAATTGTAGAAAAGACAGAAGACTATGAACTGGATCGTGAACCTCTCATGCCGGATTTTCCTTTACCTGAAGGTTTTGACAATGAAGATGATTATTTACGGCATATCACGTTCGAAGGGGCAAAAGAGCGATACGGCGAGATAAACGATGAGATTAAAGAGAGATTGGATTTTGAGCTATCAGTTATTAAAGGAATGGGTTTTCCCGGTTATTTTCTTATCGTACAAGATTTTATAAATGCAGCCAGGGAGTTAAATGTCTCTGTGGGTCCGGGACGCGGTTCTGCAGCAGGCTCCGCAGTGGCTTACTGTATAAAAATCACAGATATTGATCCGATTGAATACGATCTGCTGTTTGAGCGTTTTCTCAACCCAGACCGTATCTCAATGCCCGATATTGATATTGATTTTGATGAAGACGGCAGAGATGAGGTACTCAACTGGGTAGTTGATAAATATGGAAAAGAGAAGGTAGCCCACATTATAACTTTTGGTACGATGAAAGCTAAAATGGCCATAAGGGACATTGCCAGGGTAGAAAAAGTACCCCTGGATATAGCTGATAAGCTGGCTAAACTTATACCGGAGAACCCCGGAATTAATTTTGAGAAAGCGTACGAACAAGTACCTGACTTAAAAACATATAGAGACGCCGGAGATGAAATGGTTCGGCGAACTTTAAAATATGCCGGGGTACTTGAAGGTTCTGTCAGACAATCAGGGTTACATGCTTGTGGTGTGATCATCGGGAAGGATGATTTGCTTGAACACATTCCCATTTGTACTTCTAAAGATACGGATCTCAGAGTAACACAATATGACGGGGACCATGTAGAATCAGTGGGGATGTTGAAAATGGATTTTCTTGGTTTGAAAACCCTTTCTATAATCAAAGATGCTGTGAAGAATGTGAAGGAGTCCAGAAATGTTGATATAGATATTGATCATATTCCGCTGGATGATCCGGAAACTTTTGGATTGTATAGCCGGGGTGAAACAACAGCGCTTTTTCAGTTTGAATCACCCGGGATGAAAAAGAATCTAAGGGTACTTAAACCCAACCGTTTTGAAGATCTTATAGCAATGAATGCGCTCTATCGACCGGGACCGATGGAATACATACCAAAATTTATTAAGAGAAAACACGGACAGGAAAAGATAGAGTACGACCTTCCGGAAATGGAAGAGTTTTTGAAAGAGACCTATGGAATTACAGTGTATCAGGAGCAGGTAATGTTGTTATCACAGAAGCTTGCTAACTTTTCCAAGGGACAGGCTGATTCTTTGCGAAAAGCCATGGGTAAGAAAAAGAGAAAGTTGATGGAAGAGCTTAAAGAAAAGTTCTTTGCCGGATGTAAAGAGAATGGGTATGACCTGAAAGTTATAGAGAAGATATGGAATGACTGGGAAGCTTTTGCTCAGTACGCTTTCAATAAGTCTCATTCTACATGTTATGCATATGTTTCATACCAAACGGCTTATCTTAAAGCTCATTTTCCTGCCGAATATATGTCGGCGGTATTGAGCAGAAACACTTCGAATATAGATAAGGTTACTTTGTTTATGGATGAATGCCGCCGTATGGGAATTAAAGTGTTAGGGCCTGATGTCAATGAAAGTAAGTTAAAGTTTAATGTCAATGATGAGGGAAATATCCGGTTCGGCCTTTCAGCTATAAAGGGGGTAGGAGAAAATGCAGCAGAGAAAATTATCACTGAAAGAGAAAATCGGGGCCACTATAGAGATATATATGATTTTATAGAAAGGGTGGATTTACATTCGGTGAATAAAAAAAGCATTGAATCTCTTGCCATGGCAGGTGCATTTGATAATCTTGGGAATATTAAACGTGCCCAGTATTTTGTTGAAAATGGCAGAGAAATGACTTTTATTGAAACACTGGTTAAATATGGAAGCAAATACCAAAATGATAAGAGTAATCAGCAACAATCTTTGTTTGGCGATACAGGAGAAGTAGAGATTTCAAAACCCCCCGTTCCTGAGTCTGTGGAATGGGATAAACTGGTTAAATTAAATAAAGAAAAAGATTTGGTAGGAATTTATATTTCTGCTCATCCACTGGATGATTTTAAACTGGAAATGCAGCATTTTGTAAAGACAAAGTTAAAAGATCTGAATAATGATTTTAACCAGTTTAAAAATAAGGAACTGGTGGTTGGAGGGATTATTACCTCCGTGAAACACGCGGTTAGTAAAAACAATAAACATTATGGACGCTTTACCCTGCAGGATTATACAGA
>CAZWHH010000281.1:0-4069 GCA_964633615.1 uncultured Bacteroidales bacterium
AATTAATCATATAATTAGATTTTCTGCTTATGACTAAAGAATCAAACCAGACCGGGATTACTTATAAAATCAACGCGGTTGAACTGTTAAACCTGACAATGCAACACCCAACAGATCAGAATGTTAATTATAATGCATTTCATTTCGACATGAAACTGCAGCACCGGGTAAATGATGAAAATAAACTGGTTTTTGTTATCACGAATGTAACTGTAAAGAGCCAGGATAAACAGGTGGAAATGGCCACACTTCAGTCCAGTTGTATTTTCGAAGTAGAAAACTTTGAAAACCTGAAGGGTCAGGACCAAAAGATTCAGTTTCCACAGGAATTTTTAGACGAGATCAATGCCATGTCCATATCAACCACACGTGGTATCATGTATTCTGAGTTTAAGGGAACTTTTCTGCATAAGGCCATTTTACCGGTTTTTAAATCAGAAAGTTTACGAAAGACCAGTCAATAATCAGTAGAAAATATCTTTCCCGTTTTTTAGGATTCTCCTCCCATCCCGGTAAAGTGTATTGGGGATTAGGTCGCCAGTGGTTTGCTAAATCAACCCCCTGATTTTTTGACTTTATATCTCTTTTCTTTTAGCAGGTCTATTACTTCTGTCCGAAAATCGCCCTGAATAATTAATTCCCCCTCTTTCGCAGTACCGCCAACACCCAACCTCGTTTTAAGTTCTTTTCCCAGATCTCTCAAATCATCATAATTTCCTACAAAACCTGTAATTAATGTTACTTCTTTCCCTTTTCTGTTTTTTCGATCAAGGCTAACCCTTAAATCTTGTTTCTCAGGAGGTAGGGTTTCCTGTTCTTCCTCCTCAAAATTTTCTGGCTGAAATTCGGGGTTCGTGGAGTAAACAAAACCACCTGATTTTTTCTTTTTCTTTTTGCCGGCCATAGTCTAAAGATTTATTCAAACCCAAATTGAGCGATTTTCGCTCACGACAAAGAAATTGTAAGGTTTTTACCTTCCCGACACTCCGTGTACGGGACAGGCTACCAATTCGGTAAAAAACCGACAATTTCTAAGTCGGGGTTATACCTAAGTAAAGCGCTTTTTCACTATCCCGATAAAAATCGGGACAGGCTGTTCAAACCGCTCAACTTAGGTCAAATTTAATGAATTCAAAATAATTCCATGAATTCTATTATATGCATTAGTATAAAGTTAAGTTAATTGTTTGACATTTTATGACTTATATCTTTCAAAGTCCATGTTTATTCCCTTTCTCTATCATGTAACCCTCATGTTTTATTCATTGCCTTTTGTCTGCATGTTGCAGATGAGGGTTTCATTAAGTTAAATGTTTCAACCCTGGATATTTGAGCAAAACAGATTATTTGTAAACATTACACCTCCATATTTGTTAAAAACAAAAAACAGAAAACACATGAAAAAAACATTAATCCTATCAGGAATTATTCTGCTGGCTTTTACTGCAATTTCATATCAGCCGGGAACAAATAAAAAAAACAAAGAAGGTACTCTCATTTTAGCCAATAAAAGCGCTAACAATGTATATTTTATTGAAAGATCAACAGGCAAAACCATAAAAAAGATTTCCACAGGTTATGCTCCCCATGAAGTAGAAGTTTCTGGTGACGGTAAGACCGCTGTTGTTAGTAATTACGGTGACAGAGAAAAGCCAGGGAACACATTAAGCATTTATGATGTAGAAAAAGGTATTTTAAAAAAAACATTAGATCTTGGGAAACATACTCATCCACACGGAATGGACTGGATAGATGGTTCCCAAAAGCTTCTGGTAACCACTGAAGGCTCTAAAAGGTTGCTTTTGGTGGATGTTGAAAAAGAAAAAATCATAAAATCTATAAAAACGGAGCAGGAAATTTCACACATGGTTGCTGTTGGCAGAAAAAATCAAAGGGCTTATGTCTCTAGCATCCGAACCGGAAATGTAACCGTGATAGACTTAAATACCGGAGAAATCATCAGTCAAATATACAGCGGAAAAGGAGCTGAAGGACTGGATGTTTCTCCCGACGGAAAAGAACTATGGGTAACCAACCGGGCGGATAATACACTATCAGTTTTCAATACCGGGAATCTTGAATTAATTCAAAAAATCGATTGTGGAAAATTTCCCATTCGCGCCAAATTTTCACCCGATGGAAAATATTTCGTGGTAAGCAATGCCGAATCAGGTCACATTTCAGTATTTGATGCCCAAAACAAAGAACTGATAAAAAAAATCAAGCTCACCCCGCCGGTACCCAAAGGGAAAGATAAAGACAGGTATTTTGCTGAATTTGAAGGTTCTTCAGTACCAATTGGCATCGTGGTGCCCGACAACAAAACAGCTTACGTTGCAAATACTCATTCGGATGTAATAACTGTCTTCAACCTGAAAGAGCTGAAGATTGTTAAACACATAAAAGCAGGGAAAGAGCCGGATGGTATTAATTATTCCCCGGTTATACTGAAGAAATAAACCCTTCTGAAAATTTTTCCTGCCCTTGTAAGATTTGGTGAATGAAACCCTCTTCTGCATTCTGTAGCCAAAAGAGGGTGAATAATAATTATTTTATTTAATCCTTCTCTTCTTTTTGATGCGTATAAGGTTTTTCGATCCATTTATCATAGAGCATTTTGCTTTTCCGTTCGGATAATTTTCCATACTTTTTAGCTATCTTTTTTCCTTCCTTATATGATTGTATGGCGAACTCTCTTTTTCCCAGGAGATCATAGCACCATCCTTTTGTTTTCTTTGCGGCAGGCAAAACAAACCACTTCATCTTAGGATGAACTTCAGCTGAGTCTTCCATAACTTCGTCCATATAATTAATGGCCTTCTTGTAATTGCCTTCCAGGAAGTTTACCCATCCTTTTTCAAACTTATAATCCGGGAGATGACCAAATTCTTTTTCCAGGAGAGTTAATTTTTCTGCACATTTTTCAATGTTCTCCTTTGGTATAATAAAAGGTTTGAAATCCATATTCATTCCATGTATTAAAGGAACCATCCCGGCACGGATATGATAAAAACGTTCATCAAGTGAAATATCACCTAAATAAACAGAAGGATCTCCAAAGGTGATGTATTTTTTTACCGCTTCGTTTTTAATTGGCCGGGATTGAATGTTAAGATTTTTGAAATTAATAATTTCTATGTTCGTTTTATTTCCAAGAGCCCTGTCGAAATAATGTTTGTGCTCGGCGCCTGTCAGTACCATAATTTTTTTGCCCCTGTTTTTTTCAATGGCGTCATAAATATTATTTACCATCGAATCGTTCCGGCTTTGATAATGAAGGTTCATGCAATGATCCCCATAAACTTTCATGGATATTTTTGATTCTTCATCAACATATTCATTAAAAACAGGGCTGTTATACCATTTATATCCACTGCTTTTTGAATAATCGGCCCAGGTGCCATACTTTTCAACAAAATTTTGTATGGTTTCATTTGCTTTTCTTAGTGAATCCTCAAGTTTGTTCTTTGTAGCAAACTCTTTGGTTTTTGTGTACTTTCTTCTTTCTTCCCGTACACCTTTAGTCCACCTGTCAATCGGATATACAGGTATCTCATTCGATATGCCATAAATAGAGGCGAGAGTCATTTCCGGTAAATAGTTTTTTTTGCGAAAATCTTTCGGACGAATCTCAACACAAATAACTTCTGGTTGATAGGAATCCATAATGCTGATAACATCTTTTAAAGTATAATTTGGATTCATTAAATGGCTTTGATGAATGGTGCCAAGAACCAGTACTTCTGTTTTTTTGTCTTTCGTACATGAAATGAACGGACTGAATATTGCAGCCAAAAACAAGCCAATTAGTAATCTTTTAAGCATCTTTCTAATTTTTAACGATTCATATATTGGAAAAGACACCTGCCAAAATAAAGTGTTGCTTAATCTTCGAATATTTTTAATGAACCGGCCTGTAAAAAATCATATCAGGCTTTTAAACAATTTTCTTCTGCTGAATTCATTGATAAGCTATTCATGATGAGCAGCTTAGTATTAAGCAATTTTTTATTGTTTAAAAAAATAAGTAAATTCGAATAATTGATATTCACCTTTCAAAAATATATGC
>CAZWHH010000282.1:0-4059 GCA_964633615.1 uncultured Bacteroidales bacterium
AGGACTCTCAGGCTATCCAATGAACCTATTTCCGGGGGTATTGAACCATGAATATGATTATTGTGGAATTTTAATACGCTGAGTTTATTCAAATCCCCTATTTCAGATGGAAGCTGGCCTATCATGTTGTTCATCCCAAGATCAATACCCGTCACACGTCCATCAGTAACTGTAATTCCATCCCACGTTGATACCGGACCAACAAGCCAGTTTTCTTTATTTCTCCAGATGTCACCATTGGTAGAATTATAAAGCGCAACCAACGCCAAAGAATCAGATTCATTAACAGAGAAATATGATTTTCCTCCTTTTTTCATCTCTGTTATAATTGAACCTTGATCATATAAGTTCTTATTTACTACAGGGATATTTGCATTGGAAATTTTAATAAAAAAAGAACCAGCAAAGCAAAAGACTAAAATAGCAATCGGGAGTTTTTTCATAATTAATGTTTATTTAAAGGATTATTTAAGCAGAGCGCCCCATAGTTTTAAGTTACCAGGAGCTCCGGTAAAAATGATTCAGGTTTTATTTTTGACCTCAAACTGATAAAAGCAACAATCATTCTTTTTTAAGCAAAGAATTAATGAATTACAAAAATTTATTTTTTCTGAATAATGATTAGCCACTATAAAAAAATTAAAGGCTAGTAAACACAAATAAAATCTTCTGAAATTTTATCTGATAATCAAAAATAAGAAAAATATATTTAACTGGCAATCAAAATACAAAAAAGCGAAGAGAATGAAATCCTCTCCGCTTTTTTATACTCGTATTAATTAACCAAAAACCTATTCAATTTTGATTTGTTTGGATTCTTCTTTTTTCTTTTCTTCCATCTTAGGTACACTTACATAAAGAATTCCATCTTCATGTTTGGCCTTAATCTGATCGGCATTTATACCTTCTGGCAAACTGAATGATCTTTGGAATTTGCTGTAACTAAATTCTCGTCTCAGATAATTTTCATCTTCGCCTTTGTCTTCATCCTTACTTTCTTTTTCAGAAGAAATGGTTAAAACATTGTTTTGCAAATCCACATTAAAATCTTTTTTATTCAATCCCGGAGCTGCTACTTCAATTACATAATTGTCTTTTGTTTCTCTTACATTTACTTCTGGTATAGTAGGATTGCTTTCAAAATCAAAGACGTTTGGTAAAAAATCCTTTCCAAAGAAATCATCATCAAAATTAGGTAAAAATCGTTTATTTCTTAACATTGGTATCATAGTAAGCCTCCTTTCTATTTGGTTCAACTTTTAATGTTTCCATTTTATTCACATCAAACGCCATACCAATAGAAAATAAAAAGCATTTTAAGACATACTGTCATGTATGGTTTGAATAATGATGACAATAAGACATTTTCTAATAATAACCTCCTGATAAAAAGACAGTTTAAGTAGTTTTTTAATAAACAGAAATATTGGAGTTAGAAATTCATTAACTTTATATCAACAAAAAAGTAAAAAGATGGAGATATATCTTGATTACAATGCTACTACGCCAGTAGATCCACGGGTAGCCGACTCAATGAAGCCTTTCCTTTCAGAATATTTTGGGAATCCGTCAAGTATGCACCAATTTGGAGCATCAGCCAAAAAAGCCGTGGAGCAAGCAAGAAAACAAGTGGCAGAACTTATCAATTGTAATCCGTGGGAAATTGTTTTTACTTCAGGAGGAACTGAGTCCAATAATTACGCAATAAAGGGAACAGCAAACAAATACAAGTCAGAAGGAAATCATATAATCACTTCTCAAATAGAGCACCCTGCTGTTCTCGAAGTTTGCAAATATCTTGAAGAAAATGGATTTCAAGTCACTTATCTACCTGTTGATGAATATGGTCTGATAAAAACAGATGAACTTAAAGCAGCCATCCAGGAAAATACAATCCTGATTAGTATCATGCATGCCAATAATGAAATAGGAACAATACAGCCTATAGATGAAATCGGAAGGATTGCTGCCGGAAAAAATATTATTTTTCATACAGATGCTGCCCAAAGTGCAGGAAAAACAGTAATTGACGTGCAGAAGGATAAGATTGGTCTTCTTTCTGTTGCTGGCCATAAACTTTATGCTCCCAAGGGTATTGGTGCACTCTATATACGGGAAGGAATAGAACTGGAAAAATTAATCCACGGCGCCGATCACGAAAGAAATTTAAGAGCCGGAACAGAAAATGTGCTGGAAATTGTTGGTTTGGGCAAAGCATGTGAAATAGCCCAAAAGGAGCTGAAAATAAATCAAAAAAACATGCAAAATACAAGAGATCTGCTCGAAAAAAATATTACTGAATCTCTGTCCGGTATCAGAATAAATGGACATCCTGAGTTCAGGTTGCCCAATACCTCGTCAGTCAGCTTTAAGGGCATTGAAGCCAATGTATTGTTAAATGAACTATCTGACAGGGGTATTGCTGCCTCAGCTGGTGCAGCTTGTCACACAGACTCAATTGATGTCTCTGCTGTTTTAACAGCTATCAACGCAAGGGAGATCTTTGCCATGGGGACTTTAAGATTCTCAACCGGGAAATTTACAACAAAAGAAGAAATTGAAAAGGCTGCCAGTATCATTATTGAAAAGGTCAAAAATTTGCAACCAAAAGGAAAATCTCAAAAAGAAAATATACCAGACCTTTCAGGGATTAAATTAACTCACTATACTCAGGGCATGGGATGTGCCTGTAAGTTAAGACCTCAGGAGCTTGAACAAATCCTTAAAGAATTTGCAATTCCCCATGACCCCAATATTTTAATCGACAGCAGCACAGCTGATGATGCGGCCGTTTATAAAATAAATCAGGAAACCGCCATTGTACAATCTCTGGATTTTTTTACCCCCATTGTAGATTCTCCTTATGATTTTGGAGCAATTGCTGCAGCCAATGCATTAAGCGACATCTATGCCATGGGTGCGGAACCCATATTTGCCCTGAATATCGTTGGATTCCCCTCTAACCGGTTACCCATTAAAGTATTACAGAATATTTTAGCTGGAGCAAAAGACAAAGCAGCAGAAGCCGGTATTTCAATTATTGGGGGTCATACAATAGAAGACACTGAACCGAAATTCGGATTAGTTGTGACAGGAATTGTGCATCCGGATAAAATATTAAAAAATAACAAAGCCCGGGTAAATGATGCCATTATATTAACCAAACCATTAGGTACAGGGATACTTTCTACTGCTACAAAGAGGGGCCTGACAAATCAAAAACAGATAAATAATATCACCCGGATTATGACTGCACTTAATGATAAAGCGGCAAATATTCTTAAGCAATTTCCGGTTAATTCCTGTACCGATGTAACAGGATTCGGTTTGCCGGGCCATTTGAGTGAAATGACAGAATCCAGCCAAACAGATGCCCTGTTAGTTTTGGAGAACATCCCATTTATTGAGGAAGTATGGGAATTTGCAGCTGGTAATGTAATTCCCGGGGGAACAAAGGATAATCTTGATTTTCTAAAAGAAAAAGTTGAATGGGGAGAAGGCATTTCAGAAACCCAAAAACTTGTATTATCTGATGCACAAACTTCAGGGGGGCTGCTTTTTACTATACCAAATCAGTATAAAGATAAAATCATTGGAGAATTAAAGAAGGCAGGAATTCTATCTGCGGCTCACATTGGAGAAATAACACAAAAAGGAAAAGGGAAAATAAAAATAATAAAATAACTTTATTCAAATGGAAAACAAATGGACACTCAAAAACAAATATGCACTTGTGACAGGTGGCAGTAAAGGTATTGGTAAATCTATCACAGAAACATTTGTCGAACTGGGAGCAAAGGTCATCGCGATAGCCCGTTCTGAAAATGACCTAAAAAAAATAAAAGACAAATATCCAAAGAACATCGAGGGAATGGCTACCGATTTAAGCGATCCTTCAAATTATCCCAAAGTAATCAGCTTTGTAAAAGATCATTTTAAGCATCTGGATATCCTTGTGAATAACGTGGGAGTGAATATTAGAAAAAAAACCACAGAATATTCTGCTGAAGAATATCAAAAAATTATCAACACCAACTTAACTTCAGCCTTTGAATTAAG
>CAZWHH010000283.1:0-4055 GCA_964633615.1 uncultured Bacteroidales bacterium
TTTATCATTAATCCCGATCGCTTTGGTAAGATCGTAAATGGGTTTCTTTTGCATTCTGCTGGATAAGTCCTGCTTCGTTTGTTTTTTAGACAAATCATCATGGCGGTATGTTTGGGTATTCTGAAATTTGTCTGCCACAATACCTCCATTTGAAGATTTTTGAGAAGCATTATCCTTTGGTTTATTTTCTTTATCTTTTTGTTCTTTTTCGCGCTGTTTTTGTATATTTTCATTTTCTATGATCAACGGCGGGTTATTCTCTTCTTCCTGAGTTTTTCCTGTTTCTTCTTCTCCCGTTAATTTTTCCTCTTCCCTGGTATTTTCTTTTTCTTCTTCGGATTCCTGGTAATCTTCCCTGTGCGTCTTTTCCTTCGGTAATTCCTGCTCTTTAGGTTGCTGTGTTGCTTTTTCAGTTTTCCGGATAGAAGGTTCCTGGTGGTCTATTTCAAGAAAGTGATCGTAAATATTTCGTACTTTGTCCAGAAGTCTGTGAATATCAATTTTATGTAATTCAGAAGTGCCTTGCAGAGACTTTGTTTCTTGTTCTACCTGTTGCAATTCCTTAATAATTGATTTCAATTTTTGATTAAAATCCATAATTCTGATTTATTTATTAATTTTACAAAAATAACGAATTAAGGGTGTGTAATAAAAATATTTTTAAAATAATCATAACTATTAAGCTAATGAGCAGTTATAGGAGCAAGATATCTCATTATTATTTTTACACACTAAAAAAAGATTGATGATACATGCCGTTTGAAAATACAGAACATCATATATCAAGAGGTGGCTGGATAGAAATTGTAACCGGTTCCATGTTTTCCGGGAAAACAGAAGAACTTATCAGGAGGTTAAAAAGAGCCCAATATGCCAGGTTAAGGACTGAGATTTTTAAACCCAAAATTGATACACGATATTCGGAAGATGATGTAGTTTCACATGATGAAAAGAGCATCCGGTCTACTCCTGTTGAAACTGCTCAGAATATACTGATTTTAGCTAACGAAGTGGATGTCCTGGGGATCGATGAAGCCCAGTTTTTTGATGAAGGATTGGTTGATGTTTGCAATGAATTAGCAAATTCGGGAGTACGTGTTGTTGTGGCAGGTCTGGATATGGATTTCTCAGGGAAGCCTTTTGGCCCGATCCCAAAACTAATGGCTACTGCTGAACATGTAACAAAGATACATGCCATTTGTCTCAGGTGTGGAAATTTGGCTCATTATTCACATAGAAAAACCGCCTCAAAGAAACAGGTTCTTCTGGGTGAGAAAGATGAATATGAACCCCTGTGCCGGGAGTGCTTTCTGAAAGCTACAGGGAAAAGCAATTTGTAATTCCCGTTTCACGTTATATCTAAAATATTTTATTATGATCTCATACTCAATTGATAAACTGGCTAAAATTGTTTCAGGTGAACTTTACAAGGTTAAAGATGCAGATATTCAACATATTATAATTGACAGCAGGCGCTTGTTTTCCCCGGACAATTCAGTATTCTTTGCCATACGTGGAGAAAGGCATGACGGGCATAGTTATATTCCTAATCTAATGAAAAAGGGGGTCAGAAATTTTGTTGTCATTGAGCTTCCTGCACCTGAATTGTTGGATAAAGCAAATTTTATCCGGGTACCTAATACTTTAGGAGCATTACAGCAGCTGGCATCCACTCACAGAAACCAGTTTGACTATCCTGTAATAGGAATTACCGGAAGCAATGGGAAAACAATTGTGAAAGAGTGGATATATCATTTATTGCAAAATTCATATCAGATCGTAAGAAGTCCGAAAAGTTATAATTCTCAGATAGGCGTGCCCTTATCTGTCTGGTCGATGGAACACAAGTATAATCTGGGGATATTTGAAGCAGGTATTTCGCAAACAGGTGAAATGCAGAGATTGCAGAATATGATTAATCCGGATATTGGTATATTTACTAACATAGGACAGGCTCATCAGGAAAATTTTAAAAGTTTGAAGCAAAAGATAGAAGAGAAGCTTCAGTTGTTTTATGAGGCTGAGACCTTAATTTATTGTAAGGACCATCAACAAATTCATAAAAACATTATCGAGAATGATCTAATGAAGGATAAGAATCTGTTGAACTGGTCGTATGAAGGAGATGCAAATTTGAATATACAATCTGTTCAGGAAGAAAATGGAACTACTTTAATAGAAGCTGAATACCGGGACAAATGGTTAAAAATACAAATTCCTTTTACTGATGCCGGATCCATAGAAAATGCAATACATGTTTGGCTTTTAATGATTCATTTGAATATTCCTGAGGGTAAAATAAGAGCGCAGATGCAAACACTACCTATGATTGCTATGCGCCTTGAGATGAAAAAAGGAATTAACAACAGTACCCTTATTAATGATAGTTATAACTCCGACCTCGGGTCTTTAAATATTGCCTTGAATATGCTGAATCAGCAAAATCAACATAAAAAGAAGACCGTTATTTTATCAGATATTCTGCAAACAGGCCGTGAAGATGCTGACCTTTATGCTGATGTGGCTGATATGCTTCAAAGAAATAGAATAGATCGCTTAATTGCAATAGGGGAGTCTATTTCTTTGCATAAAGAGCTTTTTAGTTTAAAGTCTAATTTTTATTCTTCAACTGAACAATTTATAAGTTCAATCTCCTCGCATAATTTTAGAAATGAAGCTATTTTGTTAAAAGGTTCACGCCACTTTCATTTTGAGAATATATCACAGTTGCTCGAGGAAAAAGCACATCAGACTGTTTTAGAGATTGATCTGGATAATCTTGTGGAAAACCTGAATTACTTCAGAGCAAAGCTGGAAAAGAAAACACGAATTATGGCAATGGTTAAAGCCTTTTCTTACGGAAGTGGTACTTATGAAATTGCTAATATCCTGCAGTATCAGCGGATAGATTATTTAGGAGTCGCTTTTACCGACGAAGGTGTAACTTTACGTGAATCCGGAATTACTCTGCCCATTGTGGTAATGAACCCAGAGCCTGACAGCTACAAAATGATGATTGATTATGAATTGGAACCTGAGATTTATAACTTATATAACCTCGAATATTTTAATAAGATAGTGAGTATGACCGGCAGGGAAGAATATCCCATACACCTGAAGCTGGATACAGGCATGAATCGATTGGGATTTAAAGAAGAAGAATTACCCGGGTTGCTGGAAAAATTGCCTGGAATGAACCATGTGAAGATTTCTTCGGTATTTTCTCACCTGGCAGCGGCAGATGAGTCGGAGCAGGATGATTTTACCCGTAAACAGATAAAATTGTTTGAGAATATGAGCAGACAGATAACAGATACTCTTGGTTATTCAGTAATCAGACATATTCTGAACTCTGCAGGCATAGAAAGATTTCCGGAGGGACAGTTTGAGATGGTACGTCTCGGAATTGGTCTCTATGGCATCAGTGCGCTTGAAGATAATCTTCTTCATAACATCAGCACCTTTAAGAGTACAATTACCCAGATTAAGCAGGTTAAAGCTAATGAAACAGTAGGATATAGCCGAAAGGGAGTAGCTAAAAATCCTAAAACCATAGGAATTGTGCCTGTTGGATATGCAGATGGATTAAACCGGGCATTAAGTAACGGAAATGGAGAATTATTTGTAAACGGGAACTATTATCCTATAATAGGGAACATATGCATGGATATGTGTATGTTGGATATTACCGGTTCAGATGTTAAAGAAGGAGATGAAGTCATTGTTTTTGGAGAAGAAATTCCAATTACTGAACTGGCCCGGAAACTGGGAACAATTCCATATGAGATTTTCACCGGAATCTCAGAAAGGGTGAAACGTATTTATTTTCAGGAGTGATATTTATCTTTTGTTTTTTTACCCAAATTGAGCGATTATTCCCTTCGGTCATGAGCTAAAGGTTCTCGCTCACTGCCTGCCTCGTGCACGAAGTGTCGGGGACAAAGAAATTGTTAGCATTTCACTTCACCTATTCGGTGAAATGCAACAATTTCTAAATCGGTCCGGCAGCTGCCCATAGCCGTTAACTTTAGCATAATAATAGTTCTGAATATATC
>CAZWHH010000284.1:0-4029 GCA_964633615.1 uncultured Bacteroidales bacterium
ATATCGGGGGGAATGCAAAAGTGATTTATAGGAACATCGGCAAGTTTGCCAATGCATGGGGGTTTGGACTGGATGTCGGGGCACAGTATAAGGGCAAAAGGTGGAATCTCGGTTTGGTGATTCGCGATGTCACCTCTACCTTTAATGCCTGGTCGTACAATGAAGAAGAACTGGTAATAGAGGTCGGGGACAGTACCTTTAATGAAGCACCTGATAATAATCTTGAAATTACCCTGCCTACTGTTGTTTTAGGTGCAGCCTATCGGTTTCAAATTACCGATAAAATTAATGGGTTGTTTGAAACCGATGCACAAATTTATACCGACGGACAACGACATTCATTAATCTCATCCAACCTGTTTAG
Source organism: uncultured Bacteroidales bacterium (assembly GCA_964633615.1). Taxonomy (GTDB): domain Bacteria; phylum Bacteroidota; class Bacteroidia; order Bacteroidales; family UBA12077; genus JAGXLC01. The sequence continues at coordinate 365 of CAZWHH010000284.1, forward strand.
TGTAAGCCCACAAGCAGGAATGGAAATAAATTATGATCAACTGGTATTTTTGAGAATGGGAATTGGAAACTTACAGTACACAATGAATATTAATGGAAACGAAAGATTGGGGTTTCAGCCTAATCTCGGGATAGGTTTTCAGTATAAAGGATTTGCCATTGATTATGCCCTCACTGATATAGGAGATCAATCTTTAGCCTTGTACTCCAATATTTTTTCACTGCGGTATACATTTGACAGAAATAGCGAGTGACCCTCTTTTAATGCCTGAGTATTCTTAATGATTTAGAAATATTATGAATAAAAATAAATTGTATCTTTGCACAAACACTATCTCATGCTGAAAATCGCTGTAGATTTTGACGGAACCATTGTTGAAAATCGCTATCCTAAAATTGGGAAACCCAAATTGTTCGCCTTTGAAACATTAAAAGCACTTCAGGAGAAGGGAAATCTTTTGGTTTTGTGGACTTATCGTTCCGGGCGGGAGCTCGAAGATGCCGTGGAGTTTTGCCGCGAATATGGTGTGGAGTTCTATGCTGTAAACAAAAATTTTCCGGAAGAAAAATTTGATGAGACAATCAGCCGGAAAATAGATGCCGATATTTATATTGACGATAAAAACCTCGGGGGGTTTCCGGGGTGGAGTGAAGTATGGAAAATGATGAATCCCGGTTTATATAAAGAAGAGAAAAGTTTTCCCCGGGGAAGGCGGTCGTTCCTTAAGAAAATATTGAAGGGTAAGACTTAATTTTCTTTGCCGGATCTTTCCTGAAAAACCTAAATCAAATAATACGGTTACGTTCAGGTTAATTTTTAAGAATAATATTATTTTTGTTTTACGATTTATTAAACTGCACCTATTATGAAAATCAGAATATTCCTGGCCACCCTGTTTTTTTCTGCTGTTATTTTCCCTTCCTGTAGCTCTTCAGATGAAAAAGAAAAGGATGAGTTCACCGAACAGGAAGAGAAAAAAGAGGATGTTTACAGGGAGGTCAGTCACCTGAAAATTATAAAACCTGAAGAAAATTATGTGATCGGCGATCAAATTGATATTGAGTTGATAAAGCCTGATTCGGTTCAGGTCGATTCATTGCTTCTGTTTACAGGGGTTAATCTTCAGAAAAAACTAATGGGAAATGAGATAAAAACATTGATTTCGACAGATGATTGGCACACGGGAACAAACCAGGTTAAAGCCGTTGCTTACCTCAGTAATGGGCATAAAGAATTTCATTATCAAAACCTGATTCTTTACTCTGATATCGAGCCTGAAAAATTATCCTGCCGGATCGAGAAAACTTACAAACATGTTGGGAATGCATACACCCAGGGTTTGTTTTATGAGGAAGGCTATTTGTATGAAGGAACCGGAAAACGTGGTTCATCTTCGCTTCGTAAGATTCTGCCTGAAGAGGGAGAATTGGTTGAAAGTCTCTCCCTTCCTAATCAATATTTTGGTGAGGGCATTACCTCATTTGAAGATAAAATTATACAGTTAACCTGGACTTCACGAACCGGCTTTGTTTATGATAAGTATAAGTTTAAGCTCATTAACAAGGTGAGATATCCTACGCAGGGTTGGGGTCTTACTACTGATGGGGAAAAACTCATTATGAGTGATGGCACAGCTACCATTTATTTTCTGGATCCTGAATTTTTTACTGAATTAGGACGTTTGGATATATACGATAATAACGGACCCATCAAAAATCTGAACGAATTGGAATTTTTTAACGGGAAAGTGTATGCCAATGTCTGGCAGGAATCTTATCTTATCAGTTTTGACCCGGAAACAGGGAAAGTACTGCAAAAGATTGATTGCAGTAATCTGGTGCCTGAAGAATTTAAAAATCACCGTGATAAGGTGTTGAATGGAATTGCTTATGATAAAGAGGGGGATCGGATTTTTTTAACAGGCAAACGCTGGCCCAAAATATACCAGGTAAAATTTGTAAAATAAAAGCGAATTCACTAAAAATTTTCTTCAAAGGGGAATAAATTTTACGGCAAACAAAATCTAATGTTTGGGTAAACAAAAAATATTCTATTTAAAAAAAGCTTAATTCAGTTTGCGGCCTACTAATTGAATAACTTCTGCTTTCCCGCTATGGAAGTATCCCTCGTTTACGTCTTTCAATTTTTCTTTATAGTGAATTAGTTCCAGCACATTGAGATCTTCTGCAATTTCCTGCCCATCATAAAGCATATCCATATTCCTCGGTCCCCCCGTATTGTAATCGATTTGTTTTTTTGAAAAAGCTTCTATAACAAAGTATCCTCCTGGTTTTAAATAGTTAAGGAGCTTATGATGCATTTTTCGGCGGGTTTTTGAGGGTAAATGTAAATAAACCAATGCGATGGCATCAAATTTTTTGTTTGTATGAAAGTCTTCAATGGATGAAATGATATAATGAAGTTCTGTATTGTATTCTGTTGCCAGGTCCATGGCTTTTCTTTTGGCCTCATTACTGAAATCAAACGCCGTAACTTCCCAACCCTTTAGCGCTGCATAAACACTATTCCGACCTTCTCCATCAGCCGGAAGAAGTATGGAACCTTTTTTGGGCGTTTGATCAATGAACCATTGGAAAAAACTATTCGGATGTTTCCCATAAACATATTCCTTCGTATCAAATCTTTCGTCCCAAAACTCTTGCATAATTTCCTGGCTTTTATGTTAAATTTATTGTGTGGAACAGTAATCTGCTTTATTATGTTCAAAAACTATTCCGAAGATTACACATATTTTTGATGAATGCAAAAATATTTTTTAAAACTTATTAACGAAATGAATGTTTCGTTTCAGTCCTTCGAATTTGGTTCGTTTGACAGCGGAGTTCCTGAATATTTTATTGAATTGTTCCCGGGACATTTCTTCCCAGTCTTTGTCCCTCATGGCAAATAATTCAGGAGCGGGACTTAGTTCGGAGTAGCTGTGGGGAATCAGGTTTTTATTCCACGGGCAGACGTCCTGACATATATCGCATCCAAAAACCCAGTTTTTCCACCGGGATTTTAGTTGCTCGGGGAGGGCTCCTTTCTTCTCAATTGTAAGGTAAGAAATACATCTTGATCCATCGATTTTCTTCGCGTCAGTTAGTGCTCCGGTCGGACAGGCTTCCAGGCAGCGGGTACAATTTCCGCAACGGTTTTTCCCTGGTTTATCATAGGCCAGTTCAATGTCAACGATTAGTTCGCCAATGAATACATACGAACCGAATTTTTGAGTGATCAGGTTGGTGTTTTTCCCGATCCATCCCAGACCGGCTTTTTGTGCCCAGACTTTGTCCATCACAGGGGCAGAATCAACAAAGGCACGACCCTTTTGAACCTTGAAATGATCCTGGAGATACCCTAATAATTCATGGAGCTTCTTTTTCATAAACCAATGATAATCGATGCCATAAGCATATTTTGATATCTTGTATGAAGCGGTTTTTTGAATAGAACCCGGGTAGTAGTTGAGTAAAACCGATATAACCGATCGGGCATTATCTATCAGCAGGGCAGGATTTGTTCTTTTGTCAAAGTGATTTTCCATATACTCCATTTCACCATGACGATTTTCGTCCAGCCATTGCCTCAGGTTTTCTGCTTCTTTACCTAAGGGTTGTACTTTGGCTATGCCACAATCAGAAAATCCAAGACGCTGTGCCTCG
>CAZWHH010000285.1:0-4024 GCA_964633615.1 uncultured Bacteroidales bacterium
AAAATAAAAGCGCTCTTCATTTCACAATTTCACCCGAACATGAAGATTTATTTAATTCTCATGTCAGCTACATTAAAGGGTTTTATGAACGAGCATTTAAAGCGAAATTCGAAATATCTTACTCTTTTCAAAAAAGATATACTGATATTTTGGCAGTTAAACCAAATAATGAAATTCTCAGAGACGGAGAGGGCCGGCTGGTATTCAGACCAGGTGGACATGGGGCTTTACTGGAGAATTTAAATGATATTGAGGCGGATGTTGTTTTTATAAAGAATGTAGATAATGTAGTTGTGGATAAATTTAAACAGGAAGGGAATGATTATAAAAAGGCATTGGCCGGGCTGATGCTTCATTATCAAAACAAGATTTTTTATTACCTGAATGAATTGGACAAAGATTCTGAGGTTGAATCCGAAAAATTAGATGAAATTCATGAATTTGTTCAAAACCAGTTGAATATAATGCCACCGGATGATTTATCTTATGATGATCCTCAAACTTATAGAGATTATTTGCGAACAAAGCTCAACAGACCACTAAGAATTTGTGGAATGGTTGAAAACAAAGGAGAACCAGGTGGCGGACCTTTCTGGGTAAAAGATAAAGATGGAAGTACCTCTTTACAGATCGTAGAAAAAGCACAGATAAATTTTAATGACCCTTTGCAAAGAAAAGCTGTCGAAGAATCGACTCATTTCAATCCGGTGGATTTGGTGTGCGGATTAAAAAATTACAAGGGAAAAACATTTGACCTGCTGGAATTCAGAGATCCTTCCGCAGGAATAATTACCAGAAAATCAAAAGACGGAACCGATCTGAAAGCCCAGGAATTACCAGGGTTATGGAATGGTGGAATGGCCTGCTGGAATACGGTTTTTGTCGAAGTACCTCTCGCAACTTTTACCCCGGTTAAAACTGTTAATGATCTGCTAAGAGAAGAACATCAATAATCGGTTAACATAAACTTAACCCATTGTTTATATCCTTTTAATGAACACTTAACATCCGGGTTTTATATTTGTATCAAAAACAATGGATATGAAAAAATTATTATCAGCATTTACAGTTTTAATTGTCCTCGTTAGTATTAATACAAATGCTTTAGCAAACAATGAAAACGATAAAAACAACATGAACACTGCAGAGATTGCTACAACCTCAGTAACAGGTTCTGTTGTTGATCAAAGTACAGGTGAGGAATTAACAGGTGTTAAAGTACAGATTGAAGACACTGATGTAAATACTTATACAGATTTTATGGGTAACTTCACATTAAACAAACTGAAACCCGGGAAGTATGACGTCACAGTAAGTTATGTCTCTTATGAAAAAAAGACCGAACAAGTGAATATTTCAATTGATAATGAAAATAAGATTAAAATTAAACTATCGAACTGTGAAAAATAGTTTTTAATTTTAATTAACTTACTATAATTTTAACCGGGTAATAAAACCCGGTTTTTTTATGGAAAAGAAATTAATTCAGACATTACTCAAAAAACATCGTGATTTTTTCAGTCCTGTAATAGAAACACGCAATAAACCCATCGAAGTTTTAGACTTTACTGAACAAAACAAAGCCTTAGATGAGTTTGATATATCTGATACCAGCGCATTTGAGAGTTATATACTGCAACAGTTAGATGATTACAAAAGAATTGGTGTAGGAGGATACGGAGAGGATCGTATAATTTACAGGAGAAGCAGCTTATTTGATTCGGAAAAAGAACCCAGGTGTATTCATCTTGGAATAGATATTTGGGTACCTGCAGATACTCCGGTGTATGCACCACTTGATGCCAAAGTGCATAGTTTTGCCTACAATGAGACCTTTGGTGACTATGGAGCAACGATTATTTTGCAACATGAGCTGGAGTCGGCAGTTTTTTATACTTTAAATGGTCACCTTTCCAGAAAATCGCTTGAAGGTAAAAAAGAAGGAATGAAGATAGAAAAAGGCGATTCTTTTGCTTCTGTTGGTAACCATACTGAGAACGGACAATGGCCTCCTCATTTACATTTTCAGGTTATAACAGATATGCTGGGAAGGAGAGGAGATTATTTTGGTGTGGCACCTCCTTCTGAAAAAGAAAGATATTTTGAATTATGCCCCAATCCGAATTTGATATTAAATATTCCTGAATTGGAGCAATAGTAACTATTATAACTTATTAAATTTCTTAAAACTATATAATCAACAGGAAAAATCAAAAAAGCGGATATTCTTTTTATGAAACATCCGCTTTTTAAGTTAAAAGGGTCTTATAATTTGGACTGGTTCTACTTTTCTGAAAATTCTTTAGTCTGGATTAGATTTCCCTGTGCATCATACATATTCCAGGTACCTGCTTTTTTTCCTTTTTTATAATACATTTTATACCGTAGAGTGCCCTGATCGTCCCAGACTTTCCAGACACCGTGTTTTTTATCTTCCTTATAACTGGCAAGACCTGTTTTAACTCCATTTTTATTCCATTCGGTCCAGGTTCCGCTTATTTTTCCTTTTTTGTAAGAACGAATTTCCTTTTTATTTCCATTTTTGTAATAAAAAATTGATTTCCCGTCCAGTATTCCGTTTTTAACTTTTATTTTTGATTTAACCTGTCCATTTTCATACTTTTCAACATAAGTGCCTGTAAAAAGATTGCCTCTGTCATCATAATATTTATTGTCTTCTTTTGTAACATTTTGATTAAAGGCAAGATGTGGAATAATAAATAATATTGAATATGCTATTAATTTTTTCATCGCGATTAATTTTAAACAATTTTACGTTAAAGTTAGCAAAATGTTAATTGAACATTAAGTTAATTTTGAATACCTGCAAATCTTTTAAGATTTTCTTTTCTCTTTTTCCGGGTATTTTTTGTATTGATTTTCTTTTTTGCATTTTTGAGATGTGTTTAGTCTAAAGTATAACTGAATTTCACAGAGAAAGTCCGACCCAGAGAATAATACTGGTCATAGGCATCTCTGTTATCAAAATGGTGAACCCTTTCGTATGGATCATTCAGTATATTCTTTACTGCAAATTCCACAGAGTAATTTTCCTTAATAGTTTTTGCTATATTGAAATTTAGTAAGCCTCGTGGTTGTTCATACGCATAAGGCAATCTGCCTTTAGTAATGATGGCCAGTTTTTCACCTGTTATATTGAATCCCATATTCGAATTAATTCCCAGTTTTGAATTAGAGTATTCAAGGTGCGCATTTATTATATAAGGCGCTTGTCCCTGCATAGGCCTTGTTTTTTCATGATCAGGGTCTGCGGGCAGAATATAATTTTCAAGAAGATCCTCAGGAATTTCAACAACAGATTTTGTAAAAGTAAAATTACCTCCCACACTGAAATTCTTCATTAAGGGAATGAAGTCGAGATTTTTAGAAAATTCAACTTCAATGCCGAAAAGCTCTGCTTCTTCAGGATTGTAAGGAGTGATTTCATAGTTTTGAGTCCCTGTCATCATCTTCTTTTCAATAGGATCAATAAACCGTTTATAAAATCCTGAGACAGCTACTTTTTCACCTCTGTTGAAAAAGTATTCCCATCTTAAATCAAGGTTATTAATTAAACTTCTTTCCAGGTTGGAATTTCCATAAATATAATATCCGATCTCATAATCGTAATAACCTGTGCCAATTTCTCTGAATTTTGGGCGGGCCAGTGTCCTGGATGCTGCCATTCTTATGTTCATGTTTTCTATTATAGAATATGTAATGTTCAGAGAAGGCAACAAATCGTTATATTCTTTTTTAACAAAGTCATCTGTATCATCATGTTTATCTTCCGAATAAACTTCTGACATTTCATAACGTGCTCCTGTTACCACTCTGAGTTTATCTGTTATACTCATATCAAACATTCCGTAAAATGCTTTAAGGGATTGTCCTGCCTGGTAACTGGATCTTAAATTTGTTACATGATCCGACATGTAATAATAACCTGTCATATTATCATCAGAATATACATTGTTTTCAAGGTAATCTTTAACATCGCCGTTGGGAATCGTAGTCAGATAAC
>CAZWHH010000286.1:0-3995 GCA_964633615.1 uncultured Bacteroidales bacterium
ATGAACCGTTCTGCTGAAGATGCCGCAAAAGAAGCTGCACCTATATTTAATGAGGCCATTACTTCATTGACGATCATGCAGGGTTGGGAGATTTTAAAAGGAAGAAATCCGGCAGGTAATACTAATACCGAAGGTTTCGATTCTACTGCAGCTACAAACTATCTCAAATCAAAAACATACGACAATCTGTTCAATGCTTTTCAACCCAGGATTAAAAATTCACTGGGTAAAAAATTTGTAGGAAACGAATCAACACTGAGTTTATGGAATAAAATTACAAGGACCTATAACGGGGCTGCTACTTTACTGGGTGAAGATGAGGTTGAAACTAACCTTGATGTCTATGTTACACAAAAAGCCCTTAATGGTCTCTTTTATAAAGTTTCCCTGGAAGAGAAGGCGATTCGGGAAAACCCTTATAAATGGGCTAAAACTAAAGTTGGAGAGATACTAAAAAGAGTATTTGGCTAATTGGTTTCAATTTCTAATAATCTTATAAATAAAAAATATTCAAATGAAATTCTCATCTGCATCATTTAGACAAAAGGCAATGAATAAAGCATGAGGGTTCCATAGGATGGAAATTAAAAAATGGTGACTTTGGCAGAAATGAGTCTCAGAATATGAAACGAATAATCAAACTTTATCCAAATGAAAATTAAATATTTGATCATACCCGTATTGTTAATTTTTTTTGTTGTCAACAGCTGCAAAGATTCCTCCAGTAATAAAGAATACATTCAATCTGTAAAAGAATGGCGAAAAGAAAGGCTCAAAGGATTAAAGTCAGAAAAAGGCTGGCTTAATCTAAGGGGTTTATTTTGGCTTAAAAATGGGAAAAACACATTTGGCAGTGACAGTTCCAATATTATTGTTTTTCCGGAGAAAGCTCCTGATTTTATGGGAAATTTTATATTGAATGACAGTTTAATTACCTTTCATTCTGATAACAACATTCAGATAATGCATGAAGGAAGTGTTGTTAAAAAAACCATTATGAGAACCGATCAAACGGAGCATCCTACCGTTCTTCAGCATGGTTCGCTAAAATGGTTTGTGATAGAACGAAATGGCGAATATGCCATTCGTTTGCGCGACTTAAAAAGTCCACTGCTTTCTGAACTTGATTCTATTCCTGCCTATCCGGTAAAACCGGAATGGAAAATTAAGGCCACTTTTAAAGAATATGAGCAGGACAAATATATTGAAGTTCCAAATGTGCTTGGAGAAAGTTATCAGGAAAAAATTCCCGGAATCCTTTCTTTCTCAGTAAATAATCAAACCTACTATTTATCTCCTCTTGGAACCAGGGAAAATCTTTTTCTCATTTTTGGAGATGAAACCAATGCTGAAACCACTTATGGAGGAGGCAGGTTTTTATCTGTCGGAAAGCCAGATGAAGATAACAACGTGTACATCGATTTCAATAAAGCGTATAATCCGCCTTGTGCCTTTACTCCCTATGCTACTTGCCCTCTTCCACCCAGGGAAAATATTTTACCCGTAAAGATTGAGGCAGGAGAAAAAGCACCTGATTTGCCGGTTGATCATCATTGACAAGATCCAGTTGATTTTTATTAAAAATAATGTAATATGTTTGATTAGAATTGTAACTTTATTATTTTAATTGCATCTTATTTTATAAAATAACCTTCTGTATGTCAATTAAATTAAAGTGTTTTCGGTTGATTTTTTTGTTCTCGCTGACGTTCTTGTTTTTTAGCGTTTACTCCCAGGATTATTTTCAGCAAAGGGTAAATTATACGATTAATGTTCGATTAGACGACCAGAAACATTTTTTGCATGGGTTTGGAAAAATTGAGTATATCAATAATTCACCCAATGAACTAAATTTTATTTATTTTCATTTGTGGCCTAATGCTTACAAAAACAATGATACGGAACTGGCTAAAGAAGAGTTGGCTAACCAGGGGAAACACCATCTTTTCAATATTAAAAGCCAGAGGGGATACATTGATTCTTTGAATTTTAAAGCCAATGGGGAAAAAACCAGTTGGGAATATCATCCTGAACACATTGATATTTGTAAAGTTCATCTCAACCAGCCTTTGAAGAGTGGTGAAAAAGTTATTATTTCCACCCCTTTCCGCGTGAAAATACCATCCGGGGTAATATCCCGGTTTGGTCATATCAGACAGGCTTACAAGATAACCCAATGGTATCCCAAACCGGCAGTGTATGATAATAGAGGCTGGCATCCAATGCCATACAGAGATATGGGGGAATTTTATTCGGAATTTGGTTCCTTCAGGGTATCCATAACACTTCCTAAAAATTATGTGGTCGCTGCCTCAGGGAATTTGCTTAGCCAGAGTGAAATAGATTGGCTCAATAAACAGGCTGAATTGACTGAGAAGAAATTAAATTATTCTAAAGAACCCTTGAAGTTCCCTTCTTCACATAAGAAATTTAAAACCATTACCTATCATCTGGACAACGCCCATGACTTCGCCTGGTTTGCTGATAAAAGATTTCTTGTCAAAAAAGATGAGGTACAGTTGCCCAATACCCGCGAAAAAGTGACTACCTGGAGTTTTTTTAATCAGAATGAGGAAGAATTATGGATGAATGCCAATGAATACATAAACGATGCATTGCGCTATTACTCAAAATGGTATGGAGATTATCCTTACAATCATTGTAGTGCCGTTTCAGGGATTAGCACAGGAGGGGGGATGGAGTATCCTACTATCACCATCATTGGTCCGCAATCTAATGCCAAATCGTTGGAGCAGGTAATAATGCATGAGGTTGGACACAACTGGTTTTATGGAACACTGGGATTTAATGAAAGAAGATACCCCTACCTCGATGAAGGATTGAATTCTTTCAGTGAGGTAAGATATATCAATGAAAAATATAAAGAAAATAATGCATTTTACCATTTCATGGGATTAGAAGAGCGTTTGGCTAATTTTCTTAACATAGAGAATCTCTCTTATGCCCGGGCTTATGAAACAGCCTATCTGCTTCTCGCCCGGCGTAACTTCGACCAGCCGATGAATACCCATTCATGTAATTTTACCAGAATGAATTATGGAGTGGTGAGTTATATGAAAGCTGCCAGGGCTTTTCATTATCTGCAGCAATATTTAGGAGAGGAAAAGTTTGACCAGGTGATGACAGATTTTCACAGGAAATGGAAATTTAAACATCCTTATCCTGAAGACCTTGAAGTTGCATTTTCAACTCAGACAGAAAAAGAACTGGATTGGTTTTTTCATGGAATGACTAAAACCAGTGAAAAAGTGGATTATAAAATTATACGGGAGAAAGACAACCAAATTTTAGTTAAAAATAAAAAGAACCTTAGGGCTCCCATAGTTATATATGGTTTTAAAGATGAACAGGAGGTATTTTCAGAATGGTATAAGGGGTTTAACGATAAAAAGTGGCTAAAAGTACCCGGGTACGAGGTAGACAAATATGTAATAGACCCCAATAACCAAATGCTGGAATTATACAGAAACAACAATATGCTCCGTTCGGAAGGATTGTTTAAGAGGATTGAACCCCTCCGGATTCAAGCCATCGGGCTACTGGATGACCCTAATTACAGTGAAATAAATATGTTCCCCATTCTGGGATGGAATAATTATGATAATGTCATGATCAGTACGTTGTTCTACAATTCTTTCATTCCTCCAGGGAGATTTCATTATTTTCTGGCTCCGTCATACAGCACTGGTAATAATAAACCTGCCGGGGCCGGCTCAATTTTCTTTGATTTTTATCCCGACAAACTATTTCAAAAAGTGCAGTTTAAACTTTCAGGAAAACAATACGGTGTGAATGTTGAAAACAACAAGTTCTTTAATAAAATTCAAACTGAATTAAATTTAACCTTTCAAAAGAAACCTACTAAAAGATTCATTAACAGGTTACAATTAGGAGCCACCTACTTAACGAAAATAGAAGACATTCTAAGCCATAAGAAGCAATTTGGTCACCAGTTTATGTACCATGTTAAAATG
>CAZWHH010000287.1:0-3988 GCA_964633615.1 uncultured Bacteroidales bacterium
ATTGTCCTTCCTGCAATCTTTTTTCTTGTTCTTTGAAAGGCACCAATAGTTCTTTCGCAATTCCCCAATCCATGAACGCTCCAAAATCTGTCACACTGGTAACTTTTAGCTGAGCAAATTCATACAGGGTAAGCTTAGGTTTTAAGGTTGTTGAGATGATTCTTCCTTCTGAGTCTGTATAGACGAAAACTTCTATTTGATCGTCTATTTGAAGGCCTTGAGGTATATATCGATTAGGAAGCAATACCGCATCTTCATCCTCTTTGGTGAGGTAAAATCCTTGTTCACTCTCTCTGACAACTGTGAGTGTATGATGAATTCCAGGTTTAAGCATAATGGAGAGTTTTTAATTATATGCAAAAATAATGCATGTTTATGAATAAATTTTTCTGATCAATCTAAAATCTCCATCCGGATTAATTCACAGATAACAACCGGATCATTCAGTCCCAATATAAATCACTATTCCCAGTTTATTAAATAGCGGGTTTCGTTGTCACCTTTTGTCAGCGACTTATCTATGACTACTTCTACGCCAATACATCCTGATAATTCCAATGCACGAAGTATCCATCCGCCAATGCGATATTCTATCACTTCATCGGGTTTTGAAAACTTGGTAATATGCACTTCCACAGAATTAGACTTTGCATTGCTTGTTTTAATCTCAGCGGGCCTGTAGTATGCTTGAAAAATACGGCTGGCTCTGTTGATTATATGAGTAGGGGAACTTAACTTTACATAAATTTTATAAATTCCTGTTAATGCGGCTTCTGCACTATATTTACCAGATTCCCACGCCCCTTTTTTAGGATCATTAAATAAGAGCTCTCCCATCTTTTGAGTCGGTAAAATAGCAGCCTCCTCAATTGGATACCATTGATTGGATATAATTCCATCAAGAAAGACCTTCTTCGAATTCAGGGGTAAAGTACTCATCCATTCAGAATATTTATCCGGATATTCTTTTTTAATGTAATCAGGGATAGATTTTACAGCAACACCTTTGATTTCCATAATAATTGTATCTTTTGTTTTAGAAATATTTTATCATTTTCGAATATAATAATAATATTTCTTAATATTCATAACGAACTAAAGGGACAGATAAAAAAATAAGGAATTAAGATTTGAAGTGCTGTATAAGTTTTAATATCAATAATTTATAGGTGCCTTTTTTTTAGAAATAAGCTCTGATTTGATAAATCAATAGAATAATAGTTTTAATCTTTCAATTGGGTAGATTAAAACAGTCATTTCAGATAGCTTGTCTTATTAGTAAAAAATTTTGCTCAATTATTTATTTATCCAGTATTTCCTGTGCTGCTTTCAGGCAGATTCCCGGATTAATCTGATGACCGGCGTTTCGCAGCGTTGTTTCAATTGCGCCCACTGTAGCCAGCAAGTCGTTTCTGTTAACCGCTCCCATGTGTCCAACTCTGAAATAGTTACTTTTTATATTTGCAAGCAAACCACCAGCCAGGATAATACCTTCATCTGAAATCTTCTTTAAAAAATCTTTTCCTACAATGCCTTTCGGGTAAAATGGAGCCGAGAGGGTATTGGCAGCTACTTTTTCTTCCACAGGGATCATTTCCAGCCCTGCAGCTTTCATCGCGCTACGAAATGCTTTTCCTGTTTTCTGGTGACGTTTAAACCTTTTCTCCATGCCTTCTTTTAGAATGATCTGCAGGCTGGCTTCCAAAGCTTGTACCAGGTTTACCGCAGGAGTCCCGAAATAAGCAGGTTTTCTATTGGCATACGCCTGCATAATGGGCAGCCAGTTGCCCCAGTCTGCATAATAATTGGATACGGGTGTTTTTCTGCTTTTCCAGGCATCTATAGCCTTTGTGGAAGCTACCATTAAAGCAAGACCGGGAGGCACACCAATGGCCTTTTGCGAGGCAGTAAAAGCCACATCAATTCCCCATTCTTCCTGGCGGATTTCTTCACCAGCTACTGAGCAGACCCCATCAAGAATGGTAAGTACATTATACTTTTTGCCCAGTTCAGCTATAGGGCGGGGGTCATTCATTACTGCGGTTGAGGTATCCACGTGAGTGAATGTAAGTAATTTATAATTCTTCTTTTTCAGTTGACTTTCTATCTGGTCCTCTGGAACAATTCCTCCTTGTTCGGCTTTAAGGATATCCACTTGGTTCGTATAACGCTTCAATAGTTCAGCGTATCTTTCTCCGAAATAGCCGGTTGAAATAACGAGCACAGCATCTCCTTGTTCCACAAGGTTAGATGCAGCCATATCCATAGCCAGGGTGCCAGAACCTGCAATGATAAAGGGCTGACCTGAAGGATCCAGCCATACGTCCCTCATCATGTCCAGGGCATGACCAAACGACTCGGTAAAATCAGGAGCCACATGGCTTGTTGTAGGTGTACTCATGGCTTTCAATACTTCTGGTTCAAACTCTATGGGTCCCGGAATCATTAATAATTTTCTTGCCTTCATATATTTTCTTGTTTAAAAATGGATGTTGTTTTCCTTAAGCAAATGATGTAAATGCTTTTTAACCTCATCATTAACAGGTAAAAGGGGGCTGCGTGAGGGGCCGCCATACAGACCCAGCTGGTCCATAGCTTCCTTTAAGGCCGGCACGCCCCATTTCCTGGTTACAGCATTATTCAGCTCTATTAATTTTAATTGATTTCCACGGGCTTCCAGCATTTTTTCTTTTAAAAAGTTTTGATAGATACTAAGGCATTGAGCCGGAGCTATGTTGGCAAGAGCCAGTATGCCTCCAATGGCTCCTATCGAGAGAGCAGGTAGAAGAAAGCCTGCGGAACCAGCCAGCAATTGAAATTCTGGTCTTGCTTTCTTTCTTATTTCCCCCATTTTGGTAATGTTGCCCCCGGAATCTTTAAGTCCTATAATGTTTTTATGGAATGATAATGCAATGATGGTTCCGGCATCCATATCCAACCCTGAATTAGCAGGCATATTGTAAATAATAACCGGGAGAGGTGATGCATCGGCTACGGCAAAATAATGAGATGTCAGAGCTTTCTTGGTCATTAAGCCTTTGTAATAGGAAGGATTCAAAACCAGTGCAGCATCTGATCCGGCATTTGCTGCCTTTTGCGTTAACTCTATGGTCTGTTTGGTTGATTGACATCCTGTACCTGTCAGCATGATCTTTTCTCCGGGAATTGCTTTCCGGGTTTCTTTAAAAACCTGCTCTTTTTCATTATCACTGAGGTTTACCAATTCTCCGTTGGAGCCCAAAACCAAAAATCCCGCGAGATCAAATTGACTTAGCTTCCGGATATTATCTCTCATTTTATCGGTATCCAGGGTTTCTTTGGAATCAAAAGAGGTTGGCAAAGGTGGATATATGCCGTTTAATTGCAACATAAAAGGGTATATTTTAGAATATCTATGCCGGGTTTATCTTTTACTAAATGACTCAAATTAATGGGAAAAGTTTAGTTTTCTACTCATTTAATTCATTATTTGCAGGCAGGGAAAAATAAAAAGTAGAACCTTTATCTTTTAATGTTTCAACCCAAATGCGTCCACCAAGCATCTCAGTAAGGCTTTTAGAAATGGAAAGCCCCAGACCTGTTCCTCCAAAAACAGAAGTGTCCGATTCATCTGCTCTCCGGAAATGATCAAAAATGGTTTCCAGGTATTGTTTTTCAATCCCTATACCGGTATCTTCTACATAAAAGATGAATTCTTTTTGTTTTTCATTCCATTTGTATCCCATCTCTACTTTTCCCTCATTTGTAAACTTAAAAGCATTGTTGAGCAGGTTGTTAAGAATTTGTTTAATTCTTATCTTGTCTGTATAAATGATACATTTTTTATCGCTCATTGGTTTTGATATTTTGAAATCGACCAATCCTTTTTTCATTTTTTGAACCTGCAGACTGAAATTTTTGTAAAGTTCATCCAGTAACTTATTAATGTTTACTTTGCTTTTATTTATTTCCAGTTGATTGGCCTCAATTCTGGAAATATCAATTATGT
>CAZWHH010000288.1:0-3984 GCA_964633615.1 uncultured Bacteroidales bacterium
TTGAAGAACAAAAAGAGGAAATTACTACACAGCGGGATCAGATACTGGAAACTAAGAATGAGATTCAAAAGAAAAATGAGGAGATTACGGATAGCATTTACTATGCCAGGCGTATTCAGAACGCATTGTTGCCATTAGAGGATCATTTTCATAAAGCCTTTCAGGACCATTTTATCCTTTACAGACCACGAGATATTGTAAGTGGTGATTTTTACTGGATATACAGAAGGGATCATAAAATTTATATTGCAGCAGCAGATTGTACCGGACATGGTGTTCCGGGTGCATTCATGAGCATGCTCGGAATAGCATTTCTGAACCAGATTGTTAGCCATGACCGAAATAGTGTATATAACGCTGCTGATATATTGAATAATCTTCGGGATATGGTGAAAAAGTCTCTTCGACAGGAAAATATCACCAGTGAATCTAAAGATGGCATGGATATGGGTTTATGTATTGTTGATAAAAAAAAGAATGTGGTTGATTTTGCCGGGGCTTATAATCCCATGGTTCTTTTTCAGGAGGATGAAATGCATGAAATAAAAGCAGACCGCATGCCTGTAGGTGTATTCTTGAATGAGCAAAAATCATTCACCAACAAAAGAATAGAGGTAAGCCCGGGAGATACCTTTTATATATTTTCCGACGGATATGTGGATCAATTCGGAGGCCCTAAGGGGAAAAAGTTTAAAAAGAAAACTTTGTTGAATCTTTTGAAGGATATTTATGACAGAAGTATGGAAGAACAATTGCGCCTTCTGAATCATAACTTTGAAGAATGGAAAGGAGATAACTTTCAGGTGGATGATGTCATCATGGTCGGA
This sequence comes from uncultured Bacteroidales bacterium, assembly GCA_964633615.1. Lineage (GTDB taxonomy): Bacteria > Bacteroidota > Bacteroidia > Bacteroidales > UBA12077 > JAGXLC01. The sequence goes on from CAZWHH010000288.1 coordinate 828, forward strand.
ATAAAAATTTAATGGTATTTTTTATGCCATTGATTTAATTGCAAATGTCCTTGTCCTGTTATACCAAATATTCATTCCCATCAGTAAAAATTAACAAAAATTGTTGTATTTCATCCATGCTATTTTTTTGATTGCCTGTTTTTTTTGAAATGAACAAACCAGACATGATTTTTGTCATGTTTAGTACATTGTTAAAAAACATAAACATAAAATTATCGCTATGAAAAAAAACAAATTAATTTTAGTCGTCTCATTCCTGCTGATAACAGGAATCGCATTCGGACAAAAAACAGAATGGAAGTTTGATAAAGCCCATTCAAAGATTCAGTTTGTTACCACACATATGAAAATTTCGGAAGTAACCGGACAGTTTAAGGAATACAGTGGTACCATTAAATCGGATAAGGATGATTTTACCGATGCCAAAATTCAGATGACCATTCCGGTAAAAAGCATTGATACCGATAATGAAAAACGTGACAAACATTTGATGGGAGAGGATTTCTTTGAAGCTTCTGCCTATCCGGAAATTAAGTTTAAAAGTGAATCACTGACTCAGGTGAAAGATGATTTGTATAAGCTGAAAGGGAAATTAACCATCAAAGATGTTACACGAACAGTTGAGTTTGATGTAAAATACATGGGTAAAGTTGATGCAATGGGAGATACACGTGCCGGATTTAAAATAACTCATACCATTGATCGGTTCGATTATAACATTGACTGGGACCGGTCTTTTGGAAAAGGACTGATTGTTGGGAGAGAAGTAAAAATCAATGCCGATGTTGAACTCATAAAAAAGAGCAAGTAATTTTTAATGAGTTTTTTTGAGGTTGTCTGAATTGATTCTCTGTGCATGAATTAATTTGAGACAACCTTTGATTTATTATCAATAAGTAGTTGGAATTCCAACCAAATGAGTTATATTTGTCTGTTATTAAAGCAAGTAATTTTTAATAAAAGATTTATAAACATTATTTTGCTATCAGAGCAAGTGGTCTGAAGCAACGAGAAATTTTACGGGAGAAGGTTTAAAGTTCTGTTAATCATGAGGAAAGGTAAATCCATTGGAAGATTAATATCTATTCTGTACAGACATGCAAAGGTTTATTTTCAAGGCAGACTGGAAGGAACCGATCTTGGGCATGGTCAATTGCCAGTATTGATGTATATTATTACTCATGAAAATGTGACACAGCATCAGATTAATGAATATTTTTTACTGGATAAAGGAAGCACATCCAATTTGATAAGCAATCTGGAGAAAAACGGATTTATTACAAGGAGTTTGGTTGCAAAAGACAGGAGGTCTTATATACTTGATATTACAGAAAAAACAAGGTTACTAATCCCTGATCTTGAAGAGATACTCAGGGGGTGGACCGGGATATTAACTGATGGTTTTGAGGAAAAAGAGAAAGAAGAGTCTTTTAGATTATTGAACAGAATGATTGAAAATACAACCTCTTATATAAAGAAAAAGCAAGCAGAGGATGAGATCTAAACAGACCGATTTAACCCGGGGTGCTATTACTCCTTTATTAATGAAACTCACCTGGCCTATGGTTATGGGAATGCTGGGCATGGTCATGTTTAACCTGGCAGATACTTATTTCATTGGAAAGGTAGGGGTTGATGAATTGGCAGCCATGGGCTTTACCTTCCCGGTAGTAATGGTAGTTTCAAGTTTGGCCCTTGGAGTGGGGATAGGAACTTCTTCTTTGATTTCAAGATCGATTGTCACTGAGCCGCATTCTACACTCAAAAGATACGCGTCTGAAGCACTATTGCTCGGGTTGATTATTATTATCATTATGGTTACGATCGGGCAACTCACCATAAAACCTCTTTTTCGTGCTTTGGGAGCTTCTGAAGCTGTGCTGCCGCTAATTTATGATTACATGAGCATCTGGTATTGGGGAATGATTTTTGTTGTTGTTCCTATGGTTGGGAACAATATTATCCGGGCGACCGGTGATACATTTACACCCGGGATGTTTATGACAGCTTCTGCGGTAACGAATATTATACTCGATCCGTTTTTAATACTGGGCTATGGTCCTTTCCCGGCGTTATCCATGAAAGGAGCTGCTATTGCTACTGTTTTCGGCAGGGGAGTCGGACTGGTTCTTACGCTGTATGTTCTAATAAAAAGAGAGAAAATCCTCACGATTTATTTACCCCGGTTAAAAGAGATATTTCGAACCTGGAAGAAAATCCTGTATATTGCTGGTCCTGCTACTGCCAGTATATTAATAACTCCGCTTTCCATAGGAATTGTAACCCGTATTATTGCAAAATTTGGAGAGGAGGCAGTTGCTGCTTTCGGCGTGGTTTCCCGTATGGAGATGTTCTCACTGATTCTGGTAAATGCACTGGGATCTGTGATGATTATTTATGCCGGACAGAATTGGGGTAAAAGGAACATTAAAAGATTAATAAAGGGCTTCCATATTGGAACTGCTTTTGCTTTAGGATGGGGGTTGTTGCTTTTTGTTGTTGCCCAGATCTGGGCAGAGCCAATTGCTTCCATTTTTAGTGACAACGGGAGGGTGATAAAAATTACCGCAGATTACCTGCTAATTGTATCATTTAGTTATGGCTTTCAGGGAATTCTTATGGTTGGTATTAATGTGTTTAATGGAATCAATAAACCAATGCCTTCTGCCGGTCTTACAGCACTCAGGATGTTCGGACTCTATGTGCCATTGGCCTGGCTGGCATCAATTTATTGGAATCTCAATGGTGTATTTTGGTCCGCATTTCTGGCTAATATTTTAACCGGAACCCTGACATTCTTGTGGTTAAGATATTACTTAAAAAAGAATGAGAAAAGGAAAGAAGAATACCAAACAGTGAAATCTTAATGCTTAATCATCATCCAGCTCACACCCTTCTTCATTTAGTTCAATCTCTATAGTATAATGGCTGAACGGATATTTCTGAATAACAGCCTTTATGCATTTTTTTATTTCAACTATATCCCTGAAAGTATTTACATCTTTAATTTTAACATGGGCCGTAAAAACGTGATTTTCTCCGTCCAGGCTCCATATATGAACATGGTGCAGCGAATCAATTTTATCCTGTGACAGAAGTTTATCTTCAATCTCTTTTATATTGATATCTGCCGGAACACCCTGAAGAAAAATAAGAA
>CAZWHH010000289.1:0-3976 GCA_964633615.1 uncultured Bacteroidales bacterium
TAAAATCTTTCTTCATCCAGTTTAAGATATATATAAATTTTGTCACCATAAGTTTTTTTGGCAATTTCAATAAAGCCGTTTACTTGTCTGTTTACTGGTTTGCCATTGATCATCGCTATACTAAAGTCATCCTGTGCGATATATGAATCAGTTGAGGTGCACCATTTAAAGTTAATATTTGAAAAAAGAATAGTGGGCTTTTCTAATTCTTTGGGGATTTTAGCTTCTTTACCAAACAGTATTTGTTGATTCAGATAATTTGAAGTTACTTTCTCTCCATATAATTCATTCAAATTTTTCTTATAGTGTCTGGAGTCCAGGTTTATCGGATCAAGATTTTGCCTGGTTTTGATATCGGATCTCATCGTATCCAGTGCATCATCACTGTATGGGAATTCAAGGGGTAAAGTTAATGATACATTAATTTTGTTTTCATCTAATTTCTGGTCCAGTCTTCCAGCTGGATTTATTTTAAAGTGTCCGTAATCGACCCCTAAGTCCATTTTCCCTTCTCCATGGTACCAGCATAAGTTTTTATTAAGACTGATCAGTGGTCCTGAAGTATCAGGATCGTCTAACTTTGCTTTAGAAGCTATTTTAAACTTTGCCTGATTCTCATCATAATGTAAATATCCATCTGCGCTTACTAATGGATGATCGCTGGCATCTTTTCTTTGAGTCAATAGGGTGGGATAAATATGGGTTGTATCAATTGTAATAAATGGACCTACATAAATATTATTCCCATTAATATCTTTATTTTTTTCTTCAACGGGTATATAAATGCTATCCGGATCAATGACAGATTCAAAATAAGCAAATCGCTGAGGAATTAACTGACAGTTGTGAAACATTTTAACACCCCCTTTATACTCTAGGTTTTGGCGTTGTGATTTAAGGAATACATTGCCTTTATATCCAAAATGGGGGCTTAATGTGAAACTATCTGGTTCTGTTATTTTTCCTTCTGCCTGTGTATGGAGTGTATTATCAACGTTTATTTTGTTAAAATGAATGATCTGTTTTTTGTCATTTTTATCTATATAATGATAATCACCTTCCCCCGCATAATTATTTCTATCTTTAACTTTTATGCCGGCATTGAAAAATCTATGGAATTTTTTAGTTGTATCTGCAATAATCTCTGCTTCTTCAAGTAACTTCATATTGCCTTGCTCTGCCACCGTTAAGTTTTTTTCAAAAGGGTAAATTCGGGCATCGGCTACATGAATATATTCTACTTTGTGTGCATTAATCGTATTGTCTTTCAATTTAAAAGTACTCTTCGGGGAAGTGAAACGAAGGGAATCTTGTCCCCTGTGTTTTGAGAGATAAAGCGCTCCGGGAAGTTTTCCATCTTTAAGTTTTGCCAGTTTCTTAACCTTTTCATCTTTGGTGGCGGTTTGACCCGGGGATGATTCTATATCCAGTTCATCTTCATCCATCTTCCAGACAAACTTATTCAGGTAGCTTTCATATAAGTTCTGTGGAAAATCTGCAATGGCATAATCTTTCACTGTTTCAAATCTTCCTCTTTGGTAATCAAAGTCAATATGGGCATTTACTGTATCTGTTTTAAATGCGATATCTGTGCTATCAATTGTTTTTAACTTAAAATTGGCTGTATCTGCATTAAAAGCCCTGGATTTGAATTTAAAACTTTGGGATTCAAGCATAGCCTTTGACAGATCAATTATTCCCTTGCCTGTTAATCCTGTTGGTTTAAGTTTTAAATTCCCTGCGAGATATGTGTCTTCATTAAACATCTCAAAAGGCTTTTCAGTTTGTTCTATATTCATCCTGTCTTCATGCGGGTACCATTTTATATTGACTGCTTTCGAAGCCAATTCCGGGTATTCTATACCTGTTGTTTTCTGATCGATGGTAAACTCGGTAGCATGTATTGAGGTGGAGTCAGGAAAGAATAAAATATCTTCGGTACTGGCTTTTGCAGTAAGATAATGCAAAACCCCTTCTCCTTTTAACCCTCTGTTGCTTATATCAATGGTATTAAAGTATTTCCCTTTGCCTTCATAAAGAGGGAAGCCCTCTTCAGGAGTTTGTCTCTTGAAGCCAAGGGAGTTATCTTCTCGTAACCGCAGCGTCTCTTTGAATGGAGGGAAAATATTTGCTGACCTGAAATTCCCATCAAACCTTAGATTTTCAGGATTAAAATTATCGAGACTATCCATTTTGAAAGGAGCCACCTCAAAATAAAAATTTTCCTTTTTGTAGGGTCCATTGAACAAATCATTATAGTAAACAAATGATTTTTGATTGCTTTCGAAAATAGGATATTTCGGATAATTTTCTTTGCCTGATTTATTATCAGGTTTGTCAATATATATATCACCTGAGAGTTCTTCAATGGTATTTTGTACATTGGCAAGGACGGCTTTCCCGTACATATTCATTTCTTCTGTTTGAAATTTCATTTTTAAGGAATCAATTTTGTGCAGGGAGATCTTAAAGTGCTCATAATCAAAGGAGAAATCATTGCCAAAGAAAGTAAACAAACCGCTTATTACCCCACCCCCAAAATCGAAATATCGATTCTTTTTCATGACTATTTTTCTGCCTTTTGGAACAATGATTACATTCTGGGAGTCGGAGACATGCACCTCCGGCACTCCTCTGATTGTTAAGTTCATTGATTTCAGGTCGAGGACTCCATTATGATCAGGGGCTTCAACAGTTGAATTCAGGTTAATAACGTCATAATCAATTTTTCCGATTCTTGAGCTTATGAAATTAAATAGTTTATCGTTTATGGTGACCGTATCTTCGTCAAAATCGAAGAAGATGAAGCCATCTTTTGCCAGGGGAAATAATCGATGCCTTACCTGGTATACCGGTTTTTTTATATGTTTTGCATATTCTTTTACATCAAACTTTCTCGAGGAGTCGTTTTCCCAGTAATAGTTTCGAATAGCAATAAGAGGGTGTTTTCTGTCTCTCATTTCCATTTCTAACCATTTATCAAGTGTAAAAAAATTCATGGAAGTAAATGTGGCTTCTCCTATTTGTGAATTTCTGCTGTGTGTAAAATATATAGAATCTTTTGCAGTATTCCATAATAAGCGGTCTATTTTCATAGAAATCTGATGATAAGTATCATAATAAACGCTTTCGGAAAGAACGCTCTCATTAGGGCCTAATTCAATTTCCCTGTTTTCTACGTTATAATTAAATTGCAGACCCGTGTGATAAATGGAGTCTTGTTCCAGGTGTATTGTTACGCTTGCTTTTCTGGAAATAGCTCTTCTTTTAGATAAAATAAACATTTTAGACTTTGCAGTCATAAATTTTTTTTCATCGCGGAACACATTTATTACCGCATCTTTATTTTTGCCGCCCGATCCGATAAACCGGGCACCTTTCATAGTGAATCCTCCTGTATAATTTATATGCTCATAAATGTCATTAATCCTGAATACTTTTTTATAAGATTTAAAAACCGGATAGATGGCTTGAGAGGGTTTCATAATATGCACCAGTTCATCTTCTAACTTACCAAGAACGGGTTCATTGAAATACAATCTATTAACAAACTCTACTGAATCGGCAGTATAAGAGGCCTTCCTCATGTTAATATGATAATTTTTCAGATTGACATAAATCTCATCTTTCTTATATCCTGCTCTTTCCCATGTGACTTTGCCATTCTGGCCTTCCCATTTTTTTGTAAACGGATAGAATGTTCCAGATGTTTTGAAGATTTGAATGCTGTCTTCTCTGAATTTGCATTTTAAAGATGTTTGAGAATATTTGATTTTTAAGGTAGAGTCGAAAACAAAACTTAAATTATTGCCGGTTGAATACCAGCTGCGTGTATTTGATAAATAAAGGGCTTGCTCTTTGACAAAACCCAGGGTAAATTGAATATAATCGTTAAAGCCTGAAAGGACCCCTTTCTTTCTATTCATAATCGAACGAACACCTTTCATCCATGTATCAAAATATAAAGAATCAAAAG
>CAZWHH010000290.1:0-3950 GCA_964633615.1 uncultured Bacteroidales bacterium
AATATATGTATAGCACTCATTATAAGTTTATTTTGTGTTTTTCAGCAAACCCTAATTGTTCACTGAAGACCATAAAGGCACAAATACTGCAACCAAAACCACAAGCGTCATCTGCCAGTAATAATTTGTGACATACAACCCACTTAACAAAAGAAGATCGTCATCTGTGTTTGATTCAATTGTTCCTTTGTTTGAAGCCCCGGCATAATGAATATGAGTACCATCCTGCCCGGAAAGGCTCCACTTTGTATTCCAAACGTTGTTGTATTTCCAGTTTGTAACTTTATCATAGGTGGAAAGGGTTGCTTTCGTCATCCAATTGTTATAGCTTATTTCCCCCAACATTTGATTATTGGAATCATCATATATTCGGGTTCTTTGCTGAAAAAAACCGGAGGTTCGGAAAGTAAAACTTTTCCCGTTTATTTGACCATTGGCTTTTTTAGAAAACACATTGTCTTTTAATTCACCGATTTGCCTGTTGCCCTCATAAATACTATAATTTCCGGATAACAATCCTTTCTTCCATCTCAATTCTTTCATAATTAATTTTTGTTTGTGTCCTAACCTGAATAATTCATCTGCGATTTCTTTTTTCCTGCCATTTTATCAACTGACTTACAAATACTAAAATTACTCCGACAATGATAAAAGGCAGCCAAATACTCATTAAAGCACCTGCCCTGTCCAGATTGAACATCATAAAGATCAGAGATGCCAGAATAAGCAAGATTCCAAAATAAAGCGAAGTTTTACTGGCAAGGGCAGTGCTCTTTTTCTTTCGCTTTTCCCGTTTCAGGTTTTCCTTAATAAATCCTTTTTGTAACATTTTAATTTTTCTGATTAAATGAAAAGTTTTATCAAAATTATTCTGGTTTAAATGACCTCATCAACAATTGAGCTTTCTCCTTTTTGTTCAGCGACTTTAGCTTATGAACCAAAAATCTGAGTCCATTGACATCAATTTCGTATTTCCCTGGTTTATTTTTAATTTCCTGTATCTTTTCCTCCATCTCCTGCAAGCTACTTTTCACTGCAATTTTTGAAAGCTCTGTGCTGGCCATTAGTTTTGGTATATCAATTTTGTTTCGGTAGGTGATTTTCCAATAAGCAGGATAAATCATTTTCTGATAAGAAAGATAAGAGAGATAATCATTCATAAGGTAAATCAACAAATGATCCTTGCGAACCTCCCAGATCAGGTTTGAAACATAGCCGGGCAACTCTCCTCCTCTTTGCACTACCAGCTCAGGTTCCGGGGCTGCTGCAATGGTCCAGCCATAGCCGTAACTGGTTCCAAATTCATTTGCTCCATTCATGTTTCGGGCAAGGATATGTTTAGTAGTTGCTTTTTCCCAGGATGCTTTACTAATTAATTCATTATTTTTAAGAGTCTGGTAAAGACGAAATAAATCACCGACTGTTGAATAAACATTCCCATCTCCTTCAAAACCACTTATTGCATAATGAAAAGAAAATTCTGGTACTTTTATGGCTTGTTCGTATTGACCTGTGAAAGGATAGAAAAGATATCCCCGGGCCACATTCTGCATTTCTTTTATCTCTTCCCTGTCGTAAATGCCCGTACGATCCATTCCTGCCGGTTCAAAAATATGTTCTTCCAAATAACATTTAAAATCTGTTTGGGTAACTTCTTTAACCACCTCGGCAAGAATCATATACCCCAGGTTGCTATACCGGCTCTTTTCTCCGGGTGTAAATTTCAACTCTGGCTTTTCCTCATACAATACTTGAAGCACATCTTTGTTGGTTGCAATCTTTGAATAATCCCAGTTAACTTTATCCAAAAGACTTTTGTCTACAGGTAATCCCCCGGCATGAACAAGAAGATGGTGAATTGTAATAACAGGGTATGGAAATTCTGTTAAGTATTTATTTACTTTATCAGAATAAGCGAGTTCCCCGTTTTCTGCCAATTGCTGAATCGCTAAAGCGGTAAACAATTTGCTCATCGAACCGGTGTTAAACATCGTGTGCTTATTCAATTCTGTTTTTGCCGCTCTGTCGGCATAGCCAAAACAATTTTCATAAACAACTTCTCCTTTCTCTGCAACAAGTACACTCCCTTTAAACTGATTTCTTTCATGCATGGTGTTGAATAAGCTATCATACAAAGCTGTTTTTTCCTGTGCTGTTGTTAAAATTCCAACTATTAAGAATAAAAACGTAATTTGTAAACTTTTCATAAAATCTTTCTTATTTCAAAAATGAACGTTTGTTACCCCTTGAAGCATTGGCTCCTTTGATGTTTCCTCCACCCCAGGTCAGTCCGGACCTCCTCTCTCTGAACGGAGAATTATTCATATCCCAGCCCTTTGTTTTAGAGTTGCCTCTTTTCAGTTCAGTTACTTTTTTCTTCTTTCCTTTGTATGATTTGATAATCGCCTCAATCTTTTTGTTTTGACGTTGTTTATCTGCAAGGGTAAGAGGCAGGCAGACCAATACCAATAATACCAAACCCGAATAAAGAAGAAGACTGTTGAAAGGAAAGTCCATAAACACTCCCAACAACCTGAACAGGAGTAACAAACCTCCGGCAACTCCTGATATATAAATAATCTCTTTCATAGCTGTTGCTTCGTAAAGAAAGAATCCAAACTAATTTTTTCTTTTTCCTACTAAGATACAAATATTTGAATTTAAATTATTCACTTAATATTTCTTTCATCCCCTCAACAAATTTTTGCTTCCCTCCGTTTGCCGGGTGTCGTACATAAGCATGATCCAAATTCATTCCTCTTAGTTTCGATTCTGCTTTTCTTCCTATAGCAGCAATTTTTGAAACAGGAAATATATTCAGCAGTTTTAACAGAACCTGCTTGCCAAAATTTAACTCTTCTTCATCAGGTGTTCTGTTTGTCATTACTTCACTTCCTTTAAAGGGATGAAAAGGAAAGATATTCCAGATTAAGGGTTTGATTTTCACCTTATTCAGTTCATTCCAGATAATTGTGGCGGATTGCTCACTCATTAAATGATCTTCGGGATTTATGAATTGGTAATCACCCTCCAGAAAAAAAGGATGCGTTCTCAATATTTTCTCACTGGTGAAGGGAACACCGGTCAGCCTGCACCCTTTGTAACCCGGAGCTTCTCCCAGTATCAAAATTTCGGGGTTCAAATTTTTCATCTGGTTCAGATATAATCCGAGATTATGTCGTCTTATCCGCCCCTCTCCTGATTTACGATCGTACAGTTTTTCTGAATTGCCCGGGCAATGCACTCCGGCGTTTCCAAGCCCGTTAATAAAATTGTCAATTTCATCCATAAATACTCCAACCAAAACTATTCAATAATATTTGGCGTGTTGCTCATTATAAATACAATTTCACCGCCTTCAGTAATATCGCTGTGTGTTAACAAATTTTCTTCAAGTGGTTCCCCATTAACCAATATTTCATCCACGTAAATGTGTTTTTCTCCCTGGTTCTTTACTCTAATCGTTAATTTTTTCTCATTCTCCAGCTTGATAACTGCCTTTTCTACCAAGGGACTCCCTGTTGCATAATTTACTGAACCCGGTGTGACAGGATAAAATCCCAGGGCGCTAAAAACATACCACGCACTCATTTGTCCTGCATCATCGTTTCCACATAACCCTTCCATCGTGGGTCCGTACATCTTTTTCATAATCATGCGCACACGTTCCTGTGTTTTGTAAGGATCATTCGTCCAGTTATACAAGTAAGGAATATGGTGCCCCGGCTCATTTCCGTGAACATAATTACCAATAATACCGTCACGGGTAATGTCTTCATTTTTACTTATATATCTATCTTCCAGACTCATGGTAAACAAAGAATCCAGGTGTTCACTAAAACGGTCTTTACCACCCATCATATCGATCATTTTCGGAATATCCTGGGGCACATAGAGTCCGTAGTTCCATGCATTCCCCTCTATAAAGCCTTGTCCGTGTGTATCGAGCG
>CAZWHH010000291.1:0-3934 GCA_964633615.1 uncultured Bacteroidales bacterium
ATTGGGATCTTTCGAAAATACGTTGAGATCTACCTGGAAAAAAACCCGAAGATACGACCCAACAAACCGCCTTACATAATAATGATCAGACACCTACAGCCTACCGAAAAAGGGCTGCCTATCCAAATTTATGCATTCAGCAAAGAACAGCAATGGGCTATTTATGAGCAAGTGCAGGCAGATATTTTTGATCATATTCTGGCTGTGGTTCCTGAATTTGAATTAAGAATCTTTCAAAATCCATCGGGAGAAGATTTCAGATCACTACAAAGTATTCATGAAAATTAACCTGGGTGGATCGGGATTGCTCAATCCAGCCTCCCTTAAACATAAACTGTACAATGAGTTATTGACAGGGTTTTATTTTTGAATAAGGCTGAGAGAGAGGCTAAGGCTAAGGCTAAGGCTAAGACTGAGGCTGAGGTTTCAAGTTAATTCGAAAATTTTGAGAAGAAACAAAATGACTATTGACAAAAAGTAGTAGCAGTAGCAGCGGCCGTGCCATAAATCAGCGAGATAGAGGAAAATTAAATTGTTGTTTAAAGTTGGTTTATGCCTGAAAGGCTAATTTAGGTTAGCCCGGGGCAACGCCCTGGAAATAGCAATGAGTCTGTTCTGATCGCCCTGAAAGGGCAGATTAAAATGAACAATAAAAATATTTGCTCGCAGATTTTTGTTTTCCATACTTTTCAGACAAACTCAGGTTTACATAGTTATTGCGCATTGCCTTTGACGATATTAACAATTGTTTTATCATGGCAAGTTTCAATTAACATGAAAAAATATTACCTTCGTTGACCAAAATTCTAAAGTGACCGGGAAGAAAGATCAAAATAAGAGCAATCTTTTACAAAGTATTTTCAGAAAGAAGCCCAAAAAAAATTCTGGAAATACTTCTTTATATAATTCGCAACTTTCAGAGCATAAAAGTCAACAGGATGTTCATGAGATATCCAGTCTTGACAATGCCATCGATATCATTGCCCGGCAGAACGAGGAACTGCATGCTTTAAGAAAAGAAATGCACGAACAACATGATAAACTCGATAAAATTTATCATAAAATGCGCAACCGAACAATAGATTTGTTCGGAAGAATGGTGGACCTTAAAAAAGCCAAACGCACAATAAGCATACAGAATGAGCAACTCAAAAAGCAAAGAAATGAAATAGAAAAATCCCGTTCCAGGCTTGAAACTACTTATAAAAAGTTTAGAGAACGCACCATTGATCTCTTTGGTAAAATGATCGATCTGAAGAAAGCCAAAAAAACAATTACCCAGCAAAACAATAAACTGGAAAAGCAAAGAAAAAAGCTCGATGAAATCAATGCCACGAAAGATAAATTCTTTTCGATCATTGCCCATGACTTAAAAAACCCGATAGCGGGATTTCTGGAACTGACTGACCTACTTACCGAAAATTGGGATGATCTGGAAAAAAAAGAAAGTAAAGAACTGATTCATTTGATGAACAAAAATGCAAAGAATCTTTTCTCCTTACTGGAAAACCTGCTTCACTGGTCCAGGGCTCAAACCGGTAACATACATTTCACCCCGGAACCCTTTAATTTCTATGATGCTATTGAAGAAACTCTTTCATTGTTAAAAATGAATATTGACAATAAAAACCTAAAAATTCATAATAACACAGATAAAAATTGTGAGGTTATAGCTGACTATAATATGATATCCACGATTTTGAGAAATTTGTTATCCAATGCTGTAAAATTCTCTCATGAAAGAAAAACAATTGATATTAATTCATCCCAGGAAAACAATAAACTTCAGATATCTATTAAAGACAGAGGGATTGGAATGAGTCAAAAAGAAAAAGAAAAGCTCTTCCACATCGGAGAAAATGTGGCGAAACCAGGAACTTCAGATGAAAAAGGAACAGGGCTGGGCCTCCTTGTCTGTAAAGAATTTATTGAAAAACACGGGGGAAGAATTTGGGTCGATAGCGACCCCTTCAAGGGAAGCACCTTTTCTTTTATAATTCCCATAAAACCCATGGAAGAAAAGACACAACCACATAACATACAATAGTTCAGCAACCCCTGATTATTTTCATACATTAATTCCCCGGGAAATCAAATTCTTTGCCGTACCGCTTCAAACATTAAAATCCCCGAGGCGACAGAGACATTCAATGACTCTATTTCCCCCATCATCGGGATCTTTATCAACTGAGTGGCTTCCTGCAAATACTCTCTTGAAATGCCTTTTTCCTCTGATCCCATTAACAATGCAGTAGGCAATGAAAAATCTGCCTGGTAATAATGTTGATCCGATTTTTCTGTGGCGGCAATTATTTGTATACCACTATTTTTAATATATTGAATCGCGCCCAGCATGCTTTGAGTTCTACAAATCGGAATCTGAAAAATTGCTCCGGCAGAAGTTTTTACAGCATCTTCATTCAGCCTGGCAGAATTTTTACTTGGTATAACAATAGCATCTATTCCAGCGCATTCTGCTGACCTGATGATGGCGCCAAAATTCCTTACATCCGAAACTTTATCAAGTATCAAAAGCAAGGGAGTCTTTCCTTGTTCGAAAAGGTGAGGTACGACTGATTCAATATCATATAATTCTACAGGCGACAGAAATGCCAATACACCCTGATGATTTTTTTTTGTCACACTATCAATCTTATTTACAGGAACAAATTGAAAAGGAATATCCCGGGTTCTTATTATTTGAAAAAGCTCCTTAAACAAATCATTTGAAAGTCCTTTCCTGAGAAATATCTTATCGATAGGTTTTCCTGATTTTATTGCCTCCATTACTGCTCTTATCCCGTAAATAAATGTCTCCCGGTGAGTTTGACTGTTATTATCCTCCATATCATGAATCAAGTTTTGATTTTAACTTTTCCAGCTCAAGATGATACTGTTCCCATCTATCCATTAGTTCCTGAAGTTGTCTTTTTGTTTGATCATAATCTTCAAAAAAATCATGATCATCTAACCGGCCTGTTTCCTTCAGGACATTATCCATATACCTTATCTTCTCTTCCAGAGAACTAATTTCTTTTTCGGCAGACTGAACTTCTTTTTCTGCCTTACTTATTTTTTTGTTAATGATTTTCCTTTCTTCAAATTGTTCTTTTGTCTGTTTTTTCCCTGGTTTGATCTTTTTTTCATTTTTTTTAGTGACATGCAGGGAATCCAAATTTTCAATTTTTCTCTTCTTTAAAAATTCAAAAATATCCCCGTGGTGTTCTTTAATTTTTTTCCTTTTAAATTCATATATCTTATCAGTCAATCCGTCAAGAAAATAACGATCATGAGAAACCACAATCACACTCCCATTATAATTCCTGAGCGCTTCTTTTAATATATCTTTTGATCGCATGTCCAGGTGATTTGTTGGTTCATCAAGAATTAAAAGATTATAGGGTTTTAAAAGCATTTTTGCCAGGGCAAGCCTTGCTTTCTCACCGCCTGAAAGCACTTCAACTCTCTTGTCAACTTCCTCTCCACTAAATAAGAAAGCTCCGAGAATATCTCTTACTTTGGTTCTTATCTCAGGCTCTGCAATGTCTTCCAGGGTATGCAGCACTGTTTTATTTACATCTAACGTTTCGTCTTGATTTTGAGCATAATACCCCACATCTACATTATAACCCACGGTTACTTCACCCTCGTAATCTAATTCATCCATCATCACTCTTACAAGGGTAGTTTTGCCTGTTCCGTTCTGGCCAACAAAAGCAACTTTCTCTCCCCGTTCCAGTAAAAAATCAACCTCTTTCAAAACCTCTTTGGAGCCAAACGACTTTGAAAGGCCCCTGGTTCTCACCACCTCTCTGCCTGAGCGTGGGGCATCTGGAAATCTTATATCTATTCTGCTGTGATCTTCTTCTTCCCACTCGACCTTATCGAGTTTTTCCAATTGTTTTATTCTGGATTGAACAACAGAGGCTTTATT
>CAZWHH010000292.1:0-3912 GCA_964633615.1 uncultured Bacteroidales bacterium
TGTATCATTATCCAGTACGTTTATTGTAACATCTGTATCCTCGTTAGTAGATTCACCATCGGAGTTAGCAACAGGTATATCATCAACAGAATTTATTGTAAGGCTTACCGTGGCATTATCACAATCGCCATCGCCATCACAAACCTGATATTCAAAACTGTCTGAACCATTATAGTCTGTATCCGGAGTATAAGTAATGGTATTGTCAGCATTCACTGAAGCACTGCCATTACCGGCAGGAGTTGAAATAGTTACGGATAATCCTCCGTCTCCCAATCCAGTGTCATTTGTCAGTACATTCATTGTCACATCGGTATCCTCATCCGTGGACTCTGTATCATCGTTAGCCACCGGCGTATCATCCACAGAACTTACATCAATTGACAAGGTTGCATTATCACAATCACCATCTCCATCGCAAACCTGATAGGTAAGATTATCGGAACCATAAAAATCATTATCAGGAGAATAGGTTATGGTATTATCGGCATTTACGGTTGCATTTCCATCGGTAGGTTGAGTAGTAACAGTAACTGTTAACCCTCCATCTCCAAGACCATCATCATTGCTGAGAACATTCGTTGTTACATCTGTATCCTCAGAAGTTGTGGCTGCATCGTCGTTAGCAACCGGGTTATCATCCACTTCATTGATCGTTAAATTAACCGTTGCATTATCACAATCCCCATCAGCATCACATACCTGGTATTCAAAACTGTCAGAACCACTATAATTGGCATCCGGGGTATAAGTTATGGTATTGTCTGCATTCACTGAAGCAGTGCCATTACCGGCAGGAGTTGAAATAGTTACGGATAACCCTCCGTCTCCCAAATCAGTATCGTTCGCTAAAACATCAATGGTTGTTTGTGTATCCTCATCGAGCGTTCCGGCATCATCATTTGCAACAGGAACATCATCCACCGGATTCACTGTAATATCGACTGTGGCATTATCACAATCCCCATCAGCATCACATACCTGGTAGGTAAAACTGTCAGAGCCATAATAATCAGCAGACGGCGTATAAGTTATGGTATTATCACCATTAACTGTAGTTGTTCCATGACTGGCGTCTGTTTGTACCGAAACAGTTATTCCTCCATCACCTAAATTAGAATCATTATCCAATACATTCACCGTTACATCTGAATCTTCGTTTACAAAATCCGAATCATCATTAGCTACCGGGTTATCATCTACTGAGACAACCGAAATACTTACATTTGCCTCATCCCAGTCTCCGTCTCCGTCCTCAACTCTGTAAGTAAAGGCATCAGATCCATTATAATCAGCAGATGGCGTATAAGTTACAGAATTATCAGGATTCACTGTCGTACTTCCATGACTAACATCAGAAGTGATGGTAACAGTTAGTCCGTCATCCAATCCAGTATCATTCGCCAATACATCAATTGTAACCTGTGTATCCTCATTTGTACTTTCACTATCATCATTAGCCACAGGGTTGTCATCCACCGGGTTTACGGTAATATAAACCTTCGCTGAATCGCAATCTGCATCTTCATCGCATACTTCGTATACCAAACTGTCACTTCCGTTAAAATCCTGATCCGGGTTATAAGTAATGGTATTATATCCTATATTAGTTACGGTACCATTATCAGGACTCGTTGATATGGTAATATTAAGTCCACCGTCATCGAGACCGTTATCATTAGCCAGCACATCTACAGTAACTTCGGTATCTTCATCGGTTGAGGCATTATCATCAACAGCATCAGGCAGCACATTCACGTGAACGTTTGCCTCCTGGGACATATCTACAATACAATTTCCATTATCTGCTTCCACCGTAACGATATTATCTCCAATCATCAGATCCTCAGAAGGAATTGTGATTTCCAGGTCGGAGCCTGTACCATAACCTGTTGCTACAAGGGATCCTCTTACAAAAGCATTATAAAGTATACCATTATCAGAACCTTCAATGGTAACAATTCCATTTTCACCTAAATTAACAGTACTGCCTGTAATTGTTAAGGTAGTATCGGTATTTTCAATCACAGACACAGTAAAAGGGTCAGAAGTATTTTGACATCCTTCCTTACTTACATATAGAGTATAGTCATTCCCGTCATCGGTTAAATCAACATCAGGGATCTCTAAAGTCTGCTCCTCCGATAATAGATTGGATCCTTTTCGCCATTCATAGGCATCTGCAATTGTTTCGTCTGCAGTTAATTGAAGGGTTTCTCCCACGCATAGATCGGTATCACCGGAAAAGGAAACAACTGGATAGATAGAAACAGTAAAATCTCTTGAAGAAGTACATGAACCTTTGGTAATAGTTAAGGTGTAAGTTCCTGTTTCATATTTATATAATTCACTGTCTGTATAAGTTCTTCCTGATCCTACTTGTGTGCCTTCATGTTCCCAGATATAGGAGTCTGCTCCAACTTCTACAGCTGTTAGTTCCAGCTGGGAACCAACACAAACGGATGTATCTCCAATGATTTCAAGGGAAGGCGACATATTGATTGCGAATTGTTGAATACTCGAAGTAACTCCGTCATAAGCCAGCAGATATATGATCGTATATCCTGATTGAATTCCATAAGGTTCTACTGTTAAAGTTCTTAAAGAACCAGTCCCTGTTACCTCAATTCCTGAGTTAGGAACTACATTCAGGTTATTGGAATAAGCAATTACATCTATATCTTCCGGGTTATGTATATCATCTGCATCATCCACTGTAAAATCTATACTTACGTTATTGCCTGTACATATAGAAGTGTCCCCTATCGGAGATATTTCCGGAGGCGTATTAATAAAAAGATGAACTGTATCGCTTTCTTCTGCATAATATGTTCCATTGCTGCCATTCCATAAGAATATTGTCTCGCCTGTCCAATCAGGATCAGGGTCAAATGTAAGATCTGACAACTGAGATTCGTTAATGATGTCTCCCGGACTTACCGGCGTGCCGTTTAATTCAAGCGATCCATTGTCAGGGGTGGTCAGCACTTGAATTTCAGTCAGTGAGCTTCCTAACGGATCTGAAAATTTACTGGTAAAATCCTTGCTGGTAAAAATTATATTTTCATTTTTGCTTGTATCCACAAAAACATCAGCAACCATTGGGCGATTGCCGTTCACACATAAAGTATCACTTGTTACTATTTCAGCTTCCATATTTGCCCGGCCCAGATCGATGGCATTATACCATGAATTCATAGTATTCATGTTTCCGTTATGTTCCTGCCACTCTTTGTCCTGGTTAAAAGCCCATATTCTCGGTATATTGGTTTCTCCATATGTGAGTTGTGTTTGTTCTGTTTCATCCATCGGGCCATCTCCCCAGTCAGATATTTGGCTGTCGTCCCAATAGAGGGTAGGGCACAATTTATTAAATGGCCGTTTTGTCTTAGTGGATACGCCACTTAAGGTTTCCACATCATATAAAGGAAAGTGGGTTGCACCTCTGCCATAAAATGTTGCAGAAACGGAAATCGGACCGTTAGACACAATTTCTCCATTGTCATTTCTAAAATTCCATAAAATGTAATTTCGTCCTTTTTTAAGTTTGCGGTGTAAAACCCGGTCAGTTCCTGCTGTTGAATACCCATTCCCATCAATGTCCAGGAATATGGTTGTAAAACCAGACACATTAGTTTGTATCTTAAAGAGCACGATACTTGAGTGCTCACATCCGGGCCTGTTTTTCTCAAAGATGAGGGTATCTAATTCTATATCTGACTCCTGGGGTTCATTCATGTAATCGTAATCGTATATTAAGTTGTCTTTATACCAGACTTTCACTTCTGGTGGAGGCAATGCTGTGGTTTCCCATACATTTCGGTCCGGATCATTCAGATAAATTTTATACTCGGATATATCAGAAGAGCCGGTTTGATTTCCTTCCTGGCTCTGTGCCTTTTCTATGACATT
>CAZWHH010000293.1:0-3911 GCA_964633615.1 uncultured Bacteroidales bacterium
CATCTTTAAATCTTCGTCTTTTGTATTCACTCCTGGTCACCAAAGGATAGTACTGGTGTGATTTACCATAGGAACGGTGTCCTACCACACCTTTCTTTTCAAGAATACGGATAATGGTTGATACCGTGTTGTAAGCCGGTTTCGGATCCGGAAACCGGTCACGGACATCTTTGACAAATCCGGCCTCGATTTGCCAGAGATATTCCATAATTTGTTCTTCAGCCTGAGTTAATTCTTTCATAGGAACAAATATAAACTAAATGTTTTAGTTTGTCAACTAAATTGTTTAGTTTTTGTAAAGTTTTTCTTTCAGAAATGAAAAAATGAATTCCTTAAGGCATACCAAACGGAGGTTTCAAAAAATATTAAAAATCCTGTTTTATATATTAATATCCCTGTTAATGGTTTGCTCGAGTGAGATAAAAGTCTCCGTGCGTGAAACGCCGTTAATGTTCTGTATGGTGTTCACCAGGATGTCCATCAGGTGCTCATTGCTCTGACAAATCATTTTGAGAAGTATTGCATATTCCCCTGTGGTGTAGTGGCATTCCACAATCTCGGGGATTTCTTTAAATTGATTTACTACATTTTTATACATATGTGCCTGGCTGAGGTATACTCCCACGAAAACACACAGGTCGTATCCGACTGATTTTGGGTTGACTTTGAACTTCGAGCCTTTGATAATGCCTTTATCTTCCAGCTTTCGCATGCGCTGGTGTATGGCTGCACCTGAAAGACCGCATTCCCTGGCTATCTCAAGAAAAGGCTTTCGTGCATCATGAATAAGATAGGAAAGAATTTTCCGGTCCGTTTTATCAATTTTGACTTTTTGATCCATTTAGTTTGTGATTTGGTAAATCTTGCTATAAAAATATAAAAAATTGATAAATTTAAGTAGGATGCTTAAAATATGTAATATAAACACCAAAAATAGTTAAAGAATGAAAGGGACATGTGTATTGTTTGATCTTTCTATTTAAAATTTAATTATCAGTAGAGCAATTAAGGGAAATTGCCGATGTGCCCCAGGAAGCTTTTGTAACCGATATTTTTGAGAATGAAACCCTCATCTGCATCCTGCAGACAAAAGGTAATGAATATAGCATGAGGGTTACATGGGATACAGTTTCAAAAAATGTAGACTTTGGTAGGAATAAATCTCAGAATATCAAATTAATAACAAAACTCTATTCTAATGAATTTGACCACATTGGAACCCGTCCTCAGCTTTTATAGATAAAAAAATGAGCAGGGATACAGAAACAAAGCCAATAAGCTACGGGGCAATGATTTTGGGATTGTACCGGGTATTAGTCTTGAGAGAATATTTTTTTTATTATATATTTTGTATTAACATTGTATATAGAAAATTACTTAAAAATATGGTGGATGCCGAAAAACCTAAGAGTAGGCTCAATTAAATTATATAATCTAATATACTATCATGAAAAAGATTTTTTTTGTATTGATTTTGTTTTTTATGACTGCAGGAATTGTCAACGCACAGTATTTTGCAGGTGGTAGTTTCAGTTTTAATACCTCCGGCGGTGAAACTGAGACACCAGATACAACTATGGACAATCCAAGTAGTACAAGTTTCAGCTTTAATCCCAAAGGGGGGATGTTTTTATCAGAAAAATTACTGGTAGGATTAGAGTTAAGTTATTCTTTATCAAAAAGCGTAACACCTGGTCATCCTGAGGTTACTGACAAATCATCAAGTTTTGGAATATCACCATTTGCAAGGTATTATGCTTTAAATATGGGTAAATTTTCGATATTCGGACAGGCCAATTTAGGTTACTCCAGCAGCTCTTCTGAGACAACAACCGGTAATACAACGACAGAAGGTCCCAAAACAAATACAATTGGACTTTCTGCTTATCCAGGGCTTGCCTATAAATTAAGCGATATGGTTGAAATAGAAGCCTATATTAATGGTTTAAATTTTGGCCTCTCCAGATCTAAAACCACACAAACTATCGCTGGCGATGAAATTACTACAAAGACTACAAATTTTGGATTAGGAGCTTCCCTTGATGGCATTCTTACAACGGGTGGATTATCAATTGGGGCAATTATAAAATTTTAACATTAATTAAATACACTAAAAACGAAAATTGTCTGTTTTTCAGGCAATTTTCTTTTTTTATTATAATATTCTTTCAGATTATTTATTTAACAACCTTTGCAAAACACTTGTCTTATAATTCCTTCCAATAGTAAAATTCCGGTCGCCGATTTCAAGGTATGATGAAGTAAACACTTTTACTTTACCCAGGTTTACAATATATGACCGGTGAATACGCATAAATTCTTCAGCAGGCAGTTCCTGTTCAATACCGGATAATTTTTCATAGCAAATAAGAGAGCCATTATTTGTACATACTTTGATATAATTGTCAAGGCTCTCGATATAAAGGATATTATCCAGAAAAATTTTGTAGTTTTTTTTATCAGCTTTGAGGATAATATATTTATTTTGTTTCTTCTCTTGTTCCTTAGCCATTTGGCCGGTTTGGGCCAAAAATTTATTAACTGCCTTCAGAAACCGTTCAAATGAAATTGGTTTTACCAAATAATCCAACGCATCAAGTTCAAATGCATCCACCGCAAAATTGCGATAAGCAGTGGTAAAAATAACCTTCGGGGGATTAGGCAGCGTTCTGAGAAATTCAACACCCGATATTCCGGGCATATTGATATCAAGAAAAAGCAAGTCGACCTGTTGATTATTCAATATATCAAGCGCCCGGGTAGCCTTGGTAAAACCTTCGATGCATTCTATATCGTCGAATGCCTTCAGGTGATCCTGTATTGCTCTTATGGCAGGAGGTTCATCATCTATTATGATACATTTATAGGTCTTTTTGCTCATCCCTATTTCAATTTTAGTGTAAGATGAATTTTGTATTTATGCTCTCCGGGTATAATTTCCAGTTTATAATTTTTATGATAAATCAGATCCAGTCTTTCCCGGATATTCTTCAGTCCTATTCCCTTGCTTTCCTGGTTCAGGTATTTGTCTTCAATGATATTCGAAACACTATTCTCGACAGAAAATAATAATTGATGATCCTCCAGATTTAATGAGATTTTTACAAAATTACCTTTTGCATCTCTTGCCCCATGTTTAAAAGCATTCTCAACAAACGGAAACAAAATTAAAGGAGCTATATGAAAATCATTTTTCTCTTCTGGAAAATTTGTTTCTATATCAAAGTCCTCATCATGGCGGATGCGCTCCAGCTCAATATAATTTTCCAAAAAATAAATTTCTTTTTTCAACTCAACCTTATCATGATCGCATTCATAAAGCATATAGTCCAGTATTTCAGAGAGCTTTAAAATGAGTCTCTGTGAGTCTTTTGTACTCTCTTTAACCATCACAAAAAGATTGTTCAGCATGTTAAACAAGAAATGCGGATGAATTTGTCCCTGCAGTAATTTAAGTTGAGCCTCTTTCAATTTTAATTCGGTCTCCTTTTTATGTTTTTCAAGATTGTTTTTCTCAATATATCTTTTATATGACTCTCTGATAAAGTGAATTACTGCGGCCAGTATAACAATCAGGTAGTTCCCTGAGATAAGAATGATAATGTCCTCTCTCCGGGGAATAACAACATTGGGAAGATTGATCGTACTGTATAACAGAATAAGAAAAATAGTGAGGGATATGACCCATAATGTAAGTATTAAAAGAGCAAAAAGAGCATAGATAAAAAGAAATATCCTTCCACTAAAAAGCAGGTTGGGGATCAGGTGCTGGTTTACTGCATACGTTATAAAATAACTACATACGGTAAGCAAACCAACCAATAGAAATCTTATCTGAAGATCATAGCTTCGGTTGCTGAAGATAAAAAACATGAGCAGAGCTGCAGTGGTCCAATAAACTGCCCGCCATA
>CAZWHH010000294.1:0-3909 GCA_964633615.1 uncultured Bacteroidales bacterium
TATTTTGTAAAAATAAATAAATCCTTTAGATTTGTTGAGAAACATGGTTTTATTTATATCTTTATTCCTTTTTAAAATTTAATTATGGCAAAAACACAATATCGGTTTGATCCGACTGATTTAACTTATAAAAAAATACAAAAATCTTCAAAAAAGAAAATTTTACAGATATTCGGTTATCTTGCCTTCATGTTTATTTTTGGATATATTTTTACCAATGTTTTCACCAATTATTTTCAAACCCCGGAAGAGAAGGAGTTGAGAAGAGTAAATAAAGAACTCAGGACAAAATTCCAATTGTTAAAGAATAATATAGCAAAAGTAGAACATCAATTGAAAGGAATCGAGCAGCGGGATGATTATTTATACCGGCCGATTTTTGAGCTTGATCCTATTTCGAACTCGATCAGAAAGGCTGGTACCGGAGGTGTCAGTCGATATGATAATCTTAAAAAATTCGAGCATTCTGAAGTTATTGTGAGTACAGCCCAAAAGCTTGATAGGTTGAGTAAAGAGCTGTATATTCAGTCCAAATCTTTTGATGCTGTTGCCACATTAGCTAAAAACAAAGAAAAAATGCTGGCCTGCATTCCTGCCATCCAACCTATTTCTTTAACTGATTTTAGAAGGATTAGTGATTATTATGGATCAAGAAGAGATCCATTCAACGGAAGAGTTAAGATGCATTATGGAATGGATTTTACCGGTCCCCTGGGAACTGATATTTATGCCACTGGTGATGGTAAGGTGATTAGGGCAGAATATAATCCACATGGATATGGAAACGAGGTGGTCATAGACCATGGTTTTGGCTATAAAACTGTTTATGCACATCTGAAGGAAATTTCAGTCAATGAAGGACAAAAAGTAAAAAGAGGAGAGGTGATAGGAACTCTAGGAAATACTGGCAGGTCAACAGGACCCCACCTTCATTATGAAGTAAGAAGACATAATCGACCTGTAAATCCGATCAAGTATTATTTTAACGATATTTCTGCTGAAGAGTATGACAAAATGATTGCTGTTTCATCACGGAACAGGCGACCAATGGATTAATTCAGTCTATAGGCATGGCGAAGTATAAATATAAATATAATCCCCGTACAGTAAAGTATGAAAAGGTAAAACTTACGTGGAAAGATAGAATATTGCGTTTTTTTACCTACTTCCTTGCCACGTTTGTAATTGCAGTATTTTATTTGTTCATCTACAGTGCCTTTTTTGATACACCAAAAGAACGAGAATTAAAACGAGAGAATAAGCAACTAAAACTTCAGTATGAGATTATAAATAAGCGTTTTAATCTCGTGGAAAAAACACTTGAAGATATTCAAAAGAGAGACAACAATCTGTACAGAGTGATCTTTGAAGCTGAGCCCATCCCCTCCTCAGTCCGGGAAGCAGGAATTGGAGGAAACGAACGATATGAGAATTTGAAAGGATATAAAAATTCAGAGTTGGTGGTCGAATCACGCAAGCGATTAGACCATTTGTCGAAGAAATTGTATGTTCAATCCAAATCTTTTGATGAAATTAAGGATATGGTAGAAAATAAAGAAGAGATGATTTCTTCTATTCCTGCCATTATGCCAATTTCTAATAAAGATTTGAAACGAACCGCCTCCGGGTATGGCTGGAGAATACATCCAATATATAAAATAAAGAAATTTCATGAGGGAATGGATTTTACTGCTCCACGGGGAACAGAAGTATATGCAGCAGGCGATGGAGTGGTGGTGGAAGTAAGGAGTTTACTAAGAGGCTATGGAAAACGAGTAGTTATTGATCATGGCTTCGGATACAGAACCCGTTACGCCCATCTGAATAATTTTAATGTTCGAAAAGGGCAAAAAGTTAAGCGTGGAGATGTGATTGGTTACGTTGGGTCTACAGGTATGTCCGTTGCACCTCATCTGCATTACGAAGTGGAGAAAGACGGAAAAAAAGTCAATCCTGTTCATTACTATTTTAATGATCTCACCCCAAAAGAATACGAGAGAATGATTTTTATATCCAGTAATAGTGGTCAGTCATTTGATTAATTTGAGACAGTATATAATGAGATCCCATTTTGTTTACATACTTTTCTTTTTTTTGATTTGTCTTTTTGGATTCTCTGCTTCTGCGATTCCTATTGTTGATGATCTTGAAGATAATAAGGATACTATAGTACATAAAGATACTTTAAGCATCATTGGGGTTGGCGACATCATGATGGGAACCAGCTTTCCATCTAAAAAATACCTTCATCCTTCTGGCTGTCAGGTGTTTTTCTCAGAGGTCGGAGATGTGCTGCTTGATACAGAGGTGCTTGCGGGGAACCTTGAAGGTTGTTTGTCTGATACTGCAACACTTGTAAAAAGATGCAAGGATACCACAAAATGTTATGCTTTTAGAATGCCTCTTGATTTTGCAAATTGTTTGAAAAATCAGGGTTTTGATTTTCTCAGTATTGCCAATAATCATTCACATGATTTTGGTTTGGAAGGTTTAAACCATACCACATCTGTTTTGGATAGTATGGCGATAGCATATGCAGGAACCCCGGCCCATTCTTATTCATTGAAAGAGAAAAATGGTATTATTTATGGTTTTTGCGCATTTTCTCCTAACAGGGGAACTATGAGCATCAATGATTATAAGGAAGCTTCGGAAATTGTAAGATATCTGAATGATACTGCAGATGTAGTTATAGTATCTTTTCATGGAGGTGCAGAAGGCTCCGATTATCGCCATGTTACAAAGGAAACAGAATATTTCTATGGAGAAAATCGCGGGAATGTATACAAATTTGCACACCATGTAGTAGATGCAGGGGCTGATGTTGTTTTTGGTCATGGCCCTCATGTTACAAGGGCTGTTGAGCTTTATAAAAATCGGTTAATTTCTTATAGCCTGGGGAATTTCATTACTTATGGAAGATTTAATCTGAAAGGCCCCAATGGAATTGCTCCGGTGATAAAAGCTTATGTCTCTAATAACGGAGATTTCTTGTTTGGTGAGATTATTCCCGTGAAACAATATTACAGCGGGAAAATTGTAATAGACCCTTTGAGAAGAGCTGTAAAAGAAATCATGAGATTAACACAACAAGATTTTCCGAATGCTGAAATTACAATAAGTGAAAATGGTTTTATTCGTAAAAAAAACTAGGAATTCATGCCTTACAAAGAAAAAAAAGTTGAAAAATTATATTATAGCATCGGTGAAGTGGCTGCAATGTTCGATGTGAACACTTCCCTGATTCGCTATTGGGAGAAAGAATTTGATATTATTAAACCTAAAAAAAATAAAAAGGGGAACCGTTATTTTACCAAGGAAGATATCGAGAATTTTCATATTATTTACTACCTGGTAAAAGATCTTGGAATGACCCTGAATGGCGCTAAGAAAAAATTGGAAGAGAACAAGGAGGGAACCATGTATAACTTTAAAATCGTGGAATCACTGAAAAATATCCGGTCAATGTTGTTAGAAATACGGGAAGACCTTGATGAGTAGGTAATTATAAGAAAGGCTTGTTGGGAATAATTCCGGAAGACTAAAATGCAATCAAAAAGAATTTTCTATCAGTTGCTGTTATAATAATTTATATTTCTGAAATGCTCATCTGCATCATATGAAAATAAGGCAATGAATAAACATGAGGATTACATGATATATTAAGTAGGGTTTGCTGAAAAACACAAAGTAGAAAAATGTTGACTATTGAAGAATCAGGTCTCAGAATATCAAATTAATAAATTTACTTTATCTAAATGAACATCAGAGAGTTCACACAGTATTTGAATAACCTTTTTCCTGTTGCTTTGCAGGAAGAATTTGACAACTCCGGGTTGCAGACAGGAGACCCGGATGATCAGATAAACGGGATTTTAATAACCGTGGACGTAACAGAAGAGATCATTG
>CAZWHH010000295.1:0-3903 GCA_964633615.1 uncultured Bacteroidales bacterium
TAAATATCAGGAATGATATATATCATATCGTTTAATAAATAAAAAATGAGTGAAATATTAGAGCCAACAAATTGTAAATCATGCGTTTTTCGTACCTGGGCATTTAATAAACTGACCGGGGAAGAGTTGGATTTAATCAACCGAAATAAAAAGGAACTCTTCTATGAAAAGGGAGAAATTATTTGTCGGGAGGGAACCCCGATTGAAAATTTTCTTTACTTACAAAAAGGGCTTGTAAAGCTTTATAAGAAAGAGAATAATAATAAAGAACATATTATCAGCATAGCAAAACCCATGGATTTCATTGGGCTACTAAGTATCTTCTCCAATACCGAACACATCCACACGATCTCGGCACTTGAAAAATCAACGATCTGCTTTGTAGATCTGAATATCATTAAACAACTTATGAAAAAAAACGGGGAGTTTGCACTGGATTTTATTGAAAAAATCAGTAAAGTGTCAGATAATGTGCTGAACACCCGTCTGAACATCAACACCAAGCAATTGCGGGGCCGTATTGCTTTCATCCTTCAGTTCTTTGCAAATCATATTTATGGGAACAATCACTTTGAACTCCCCATTAGCAGAAAGGAAATTGCCCAATTAATTGACATGAGTACCGAAAACGTAATACGCATTCTTTCTGAATTTCGTAAGGATGGCATTATTAATATTGAAGGGAAGAATATAACCATTAATCAACCCGAAAGGCTTCAAAGAATCTATGACCTGGGCTAATTCTCTGTTTTGCCGGAACGCAGTTCTTTTACTCTCTTGGCTAGATTGGTGGCAAAAACAAAGCTATTCAATTCTTCATCGTCTGCATCAAGAATTTCATGTCTTGATCCTTCCCACCTTTTAGCTCCCTGGTGAATGAAGACCACCTTATCACCAATTTCCATAACCGAATTCATATCGTGCGTGTTAATGATCGTTGTTGTTTTATACTCCTCTGTCAGCTCTTTGATCAGACGATCGATCAGAAGTCCTGTTTTAGGATCCAGCCCGGAAATTGGTTCATCAAAAAACAAATATTTAGGTCTCAAAACGATAGCCCTGGCAATAGCCACCCTCTTCTTCATTCCCCCGCTTATTTCAGCAGGGAGCAGGTGATTGGCATTCAGTATATTTACTCTTGTCAATGAGTCATTTACCCGTTCCATTTTCTCTTCTTCTGTCATCTCTGAAAACATGTCCAGGGGGAACTTTACATTTTCTTCCACAGTGGAAGAATCAAAAAGAGCTCCACCCTGAAAAACCATACCTATATCCTTTTGAATTACCTTTCGTTCTTTAAAATTCAGCTTATTAAATTCCAGATCATCATACATAACCTTTCCTTCATCCACTTCATGCAGGCCCACAATGCATTTCAGTAAAACGGTCTTCCCCGAACCACTTTGCCCTATTATCAGATTCGTTTTACGCTCTTCAAATTCTACCGAAACATTCTTAAGCACATTGGTTCCACTGAATGATTTTGATATGTTATCCACCTTGATCATGTAAGTAATAGTTGAGTGAGAATATAATTAACAATAAGAACAAATACACTGCTATGAACAACAGCCCTCGTGCTGGACCTCCCTACCTGCAAAGAACCTCCATAAGCATGATACCCATAATAGGCTGAAATAGAAGTGATCACAAAGCCAAAGATGGCTGCTTTGATAAGAGTGTAAGTTACATAGTAAGGAATAAAAGCATATTTAATACCATACATATAATCAGCCGAGGAGACAACCCCGGTGGCTACTCCACCGACCCAGCCCCCGAAAAGACCAACAAAAATACTTATAATGGTAAGAAAAGGAGTAAAAAATACGGCTGCTACAATCTTTGGCATAATCAGATAACTGGCAGAATTAACTCCCATAATCTCCAGGGCATCAATTTGCTCTGTTACTCTCATGGTGCCAATTTCTGAGGCAATATTCGATCCAATCTTTCCAGCCAATATCAAAGCCACGATGGTAGACGAAAATTCCAGAAGCAATACATCCCTTGCAGCCAGTCCGATAAGATACCTCGGATAAAGAGGACTTTCTGTATTATAGGCTGTTTGAATAGTAATTACAGCCCCGATAAATACTGAAATAATTGCCACAATACCTATTGAATTTATTCCCAGGTATTCAATTTCCCGTAAAGTCTGCCTGTAATACATCTTCTTCTTCTCGGGCGGAGTGAAAACCCTGCCCAATAAAAGGAAGTATCTTCCTATGTGATAAAACAATGTTTTCATCAGGATCTGTTCTTTTATTTGGTTAGATAATCACACCCATCGATAAAAAAATGATTATTAAAAACTTTAATGTGCATATTTTTGAATCAAATCATTTGCCAACTTAGCAACCCCGGGGCCGGCTTTTTCCTGAATGTAGATGATGTTTTCGCTCGCCGGCGTATGTACAGCATTCGGATCGACCAGATATATTGGGATTCCGGAAGGCACAAAATCTAATAATCCAGCCGCGGGATATACCTGTAATGAAGTTCCCACCACCGCGTAAATATCTGCTTGCCGTGATATTTCTGCTGCTTCCTGTATGGCAGGAACGGCCTCCCCAAACCATACTACATGCGGACGTAACTGCGAACCCTTCTCACATGTATCCCCAAGATTTAATTCCGGACCTTTAATATCATAAACTAAATTCGGATCAGCAGTACTTCTTGCTTTCTTTAATTCGCCATGCAAATGTAATACTTTCGAACTTCCCGCACGTTCGTGCAGATCATCCACATTTTGTGTAACAACCTGAACATCAAAATATTTCTCAAGATCTGCCAAAGCCTTATGAGCCTGATTTGGTTCTGCATTCAATAAGTGCCTCCGTCTTTCATTATAAAACCTTAAAACAAGCTCAGGATCTCTTTCCCATGCATCCGGACTGGCTACTTCGGTTACATCATATTGCTCCCACAATCCTCCCATGTCACGGAAAGTTTTAAGTCCACTCTCTGCACTGATACCGGATCCGGTTAATACCACAAACTTTTTCATCCTAAAACGCTTTTTTGGAGTGATAAACCATTAAAAGTGTTATTAGCTGTAAAATTATAATTTGTATTGCTTGAAAACAAATTTATAAGGAGAATAACGAAAGAGCCTCCACAAAAATATTATTCTCTTTTCTGTGAAATATCACTGGCATTTATTATCTTACACTTTTAATTAAAAAATTTATGTTATGTATACAGTTATTCTTCTAATTCTTATCTTTCTAGGTATACGCCTTATATATCTTGGCATTCAGAAAACAAAAAAGAAAAAAATCATTGCAGGTGGGGTTATATTGGTTTTAACGGCCCTTTTTTTCTTATTCATGTCTTTTTGGGCAGACAAATTATGGTTCGATTCGACAGGTTTTGGCCAGCGATTCTGGCTGGAGATCATTACCAAAGCAGGACTTATTATTGCAGGTGCAGCAATCGGTTTTTTTATTGTTTATTACCTGACCCGGTCCATAAGAAAAGAGAACATTTTCTACCATTATCTTGGCATAGGGATCAGCGTTTTATACGGGATCATATGGGGACATTCCAACTGGGCGTTGGTACTGAAATATTTTAACCGGGTAGATGCAAGCATCACAGAACCAATTCTCAATCAAAATGCTTCTTTTTACCTCTTCAATTTGCCTTTCTACCAGGAGCTGCTTAGTTTCTTTATCCTCATATTTATTATCAGCGCAGGAGCCGTATTGCTCTCAATGCTTTCCGGAAACAGGGAGGGCCAGGTAAAAACGGATGTACATGTAGCCTCCGGAAAAGAAAGTAAGTTGCTTATTTATAGTGGCTCTATTCTTTTCATCTTATTGGCCATTCAAAAATATATCGCTCGCTTTGATATTTTATATTCCGATCTGGGAGCAGTATCCGGACCGGGATGGACCG
>CAZWHH010000296.1:0-3895 GCA_964633615.1 uncultured Bacteroidales bacterium
CTCAGGCACTGAATATGAAGCGCTCTACATTGAGTGGTTATGAGAATAATGTGGGGCAGCCGGGAGTGGAGTCACTTGTTGCTATTTCAGAATACTATGGCGTTACCATAGATACCCTGGTAAAAGTGGATCTTTCTGCTTTAAGTGAGAGTCAATTATCACAATTGGAGAGGGGGTATGATGTTTATATTAAAGGAAGTAATCTTCGGGTTTTGACAACAACTGTTGATGGTGATAACAATGAGAATATTGAGTTGGTACCGGAAAAAGCCAAAGCTGGTTATCAGCGGGGCTTTGCCGACCCCGGTTTTATCAGCGAACTCCCTGTCTTTCAGTTGCCTTTTTTATCCAGAGAAAAGAAATATCGTACTTTCCAGATCAATGGGGATTCAATGTCACCTATTCCTGACGGATCATGGGTGACCGGAGAGTTTATTCAGGACTGGTTTAATGTGAAGGATGGAGAAGCCTGTATAATTCTGACCCTGAACGAAGGGATTGTCTTTAAAATTGTGGAAAATCGCCTGGAGAAGTCGGGAAAGTTAATTGCCCATTCATTGAATCCAATTTATAAACCTTATGAAATATCTGTTAAAGAGATTAAAGAGTTGTGGAAGTTTTCTCATTATATAAGTCAGGAAATGCCAGAGCCAGAGGTAAACAACGAAACTGTTTTACAAAGGCTGAAGAAGTTACAGGATGAAGTGGCTGATATCCGAAAGAAAGTGTAAGAACCTTCGTCATGGTTGGGATAAAAAAATTATAATTCCGATGATCAATGCAGATGTGTCTGCTCTTTTTCTTTTCTGACTTTTTCCTGTATCACCTCCTGTACAGGTCGGTTCTGAATTTTGCTTTCAAGCCAGGAAATCATGTCAAGGTATAAAAAGGCTCTTTTTTCAAATGGATTGTCTTCAAGATTCATTAATTTTTCATGCAGTTTGATAAATTCATCCTTTAGATCTTTTTCTTCCATATCACTTAGTTTTCTGATAAAGCCAAGAATATACTGCTGTACCTTTTGTAAGTTATCCATTTTGGATAGAAAACGATAAGTAGATTTAATCTGGTATTCGATGAGTTCATTGTTCCCTAATTCATAATGGCTGGCCAGGTTAAGAATTCTGGAGAAGCAATGTATATCTTCTCTCAATGCAGTATCTTTGTAATTCAGAATATAATTTAAATAGCGGATTGCATTCCGGTAGTCCCCGCTTCCAAAATATAAGCTGGCAATTTTGTAATAGAAAACAAGAATTCGATGGTTATCAAGATGGCGTTTGTTGTTTTCAATAAAATTATATATTTCTGGAATTAGCTCTACGCCTTTGTTAAAGGTGCCTTCCAAAAAATGAGAATTGATAAGGTGTGTATATTTAAAAAGATTGTAGAGCAAAAGATTGTTATCATTGATTGGGAAATCTTCATTTTCAGGAAGTTTTATCAGGTAATCCAGCTCTTGTTTGAATTTTCTGTGATACCGGGTCATGTGCAAAGAAACAAGCAGATTGTTAATTCCTTTAAAATACATATCTGTTTGATTGTGGATCATTCCTTTGTTTTCCCTGAACAGATCCACCCATTTCTGCGAATATTTATAACACATCACAAAATCCTGTATAATGTGGTAATACCAAACGTACGACTGATAAATATAAAGTCTCTCATAAAATGAGCATTGATTGATATTTTGTGGTGCCTGAAACTGAGAAGAGAAAAACTGGCTGACCATCATCATGTCCTTCTTATTTCGCACAGACCCTACCTTCAGGTAAAGGCCATATAATTTCAGGGCCAGGTTTGAATATTTTTTTGCAGATTCAATCTGATCGCCCACGTGGCTGGCTTCCCGTGTTAATTCTTCGGCCCGGTTCTCAATGCTTCTGGTGATGTATTGAAGCTCTATCAGTTTTTCAAACTCAATGATTTCATATTGCAAAATCGGCTTTTGATGCTTTGCCGCACTGGTTTTTGCTTTTTCAAGAATCCTTAATGATTGTTTATACAGTCCTTTATTGTAAAGTACTTTCGCATAATCAATCCATTCACGGATACTGATTTCTGTATCGTTATTGGCATTTTGTAAACGCAGGCTTTTTAGCAATTGTTTGTATAAGTGGGCTTTTAAATTTGAAAGTTGCTGAGGTTTTATATTTTTAGCCTTCTTCAGGATTTCTTTTTCATTGTAGACTTCTTGTTTATCCATGATATCAAAAAGGTGAAGAAACTTTCTCTCTTCCCCGTTTTTCAGACGGTTTGCATATAACCTGAAATTTCGTTTTTCAGCCTTTGAAAGTGATTTTACCAGTTGAAACAAATGTTCTGTTTGTTGTTTGGCCATAACAATAGATGATTCGGTATTAAATTTAACGATTTAAAATACTGATTCTTGTTATTTGCGATAATTTATGCAATTTATAAAATAAATATTCTTTTATAAACAAGTTGTAGTTCACAATATTCTTTTTAAAATCGTAAAATATCAATGCTTCTGGTTGTTATTTGTTAATGATATTCAGAGTGTTCCGGTTTTGTCCCTGTCCTTTGGAGATCGTATTTATAATTGATTTTAGTTTTTACAGCGTTT
The DNA here is from genome assembly GCA_964633615.1 of uncultured Bacteroidales bacterium. GTDB lineage: Bacteria > Bacteroidota > Bacteroidia > Bacteroidales > UBA12077 > JAGXLC01. The sequence goes on from CAZWHH010000296.1 coordinate 2,588, forward strand.
GTTTTCAACTTATTTTTGATCCCCAAAACAAAAGAAGCTTATGTGGAAAAATGCGATTAGAGAAATAAAGATGAACAACAATTATTTTATCCCGGAAACTTTAACATGTTTTCAATATAATGTGAGTATAGGGAATTTATTTTTCCTGGATTTATTTACTGAAGAAAAATCATCCGAGATGCTGGATATTGAAACAGGTAATACTTTTAGTCTAAATGGGCATCATCCATACGATATGCGAAAGTTATCTTTTCCGGAAGAAGAATCTGTTGGGTATTTTCCCGGGAATAATGAAAAAACCCCTTCATTTCTTGATATAGAGTTATAAATTTTTTGGTGATTATAGAAAGAGTGAATGGCAGCAACCCTTTATTTCTTCGGTTTTCCTTCACAAATAATAACAATTTCACCTTTTACTTTTTTTCCCTCAAAATGATTGATAATTTCAGTCAGTGTGCCACGGATATTCTCTTCATGAATTTTGGTCAGTTCTCTTGAGACAGAAGCGGTTCTTTCCTTCCCGAAATATTCTGCCATTTGTTGAAGGGTTTTTACCAGCCGATGAGGCGATTCATAGAATATCATGGTTCTGTCTTCTTCGGCAAGTACTGACAGGCGTTTATTACGGCCTTTTTTATGAGGAAGGAAACCTTCAAAAACAAATTTGTCAGAAGGGATCCCGGAATTGCTTAAAGCCGGAAGGAAGGCTGTGGCGCCTGGGAGAGATTCCACCGGAATATTGTTCTTCAAACACTCCCTGATAAGGAGAAATCCCGGATCTGAAATGCCAGGCATACCTGCATCGGTTATAAGGGCTGCATTCTGGTTTTTTTCTAATAATTGACGAATGATCGAGTGGACTTTCTTGTGTTCGTTATGTTGATGGTAAGACTCTATCTTGTTTTCAATTTCATAATGATTGAGTAGATTTTTAGATGTTCGGGTGTCCTCTGCCAATATTAAATCCACTTCCTGAAGTTTTTCAACAGCTCTGTAGGTGATGTCAGAAAGATTTCCAATGGGTGTAGGTATTATAAAAAGTTTTGCCATGTTTGTGCAGTCTATTTATTGGAAGCAAATTTTCTCTCCACTAGTTCCATGAATTTTTGTACTTCAGGATCTTCTTCATTCCAGTTAAAACTCTCTGCAATGTATTTTTGTGCTTCTTCATAGTTTGGCAGTTCATTGATTATCTGGACAGATTCGTGAAACTGCTCTTTGTCTCCATCAAACAACTCCCTGATAAAGGAAAATTTATCATTAATCCCGATCGCTTTGGTAAGATCGTAAATGGGTTTCTTTTGCATT
>CAZWHH010000297.1:0-3891 GCA_964633615.1 uncultured Bacteroidales bacterium
CAAAAATACGGTCTTTTTCCTGATTGACATGAAAATCCTTTAAGAAAACAGAGTGCCTATTAACAAAAATTAGTTGCAGTTGCAGCAGCAGAAAGCAGGGAGCAAGAGGTTGAGGGAGGTTTAATAGTTTAAAGTTCAATGTTTCAGGTCAGGTTAACCCGTGGCAACGCCCTGGGAATAGCTGGCCAATTATCTTTAATCTTTATCAGCTATAAGGGTCATTTTTGTTTATGTATGATTTTTTTTCTTTTTCACCTGGTAAATATCGACTCCTTTTCTTTTCCCTTTTAATTTTATATTCCCGACTTTTTTAATATTAAAATCTTCCTGATCTTTCATTCTTTTGTATAGATCACCGGATATTAGTAAATTCTGTTTGTACTCATTACACAAAGATTCTATCCTTGCTGCCGTATTGAGGGCATCTCCGTTGTATGAGATATCTCTTCTTATCCTACCTACCTGCAGCACCATTACCTTTCCGGCATGCACTCCTGCTTTAAAATTAGGAACTATCCCATATTTGCGTTTATAATACCTTCTTCTTTTTTGAATCATTCGTGTAAATGCGTAAAATGCCCGCAAATACACGTCTCCTCTTAATCCCTCTTTTAAACGCCAGGTAATAATTGCACCGTCACCCAAATATTGATAGATATGACCCTGGTAGTTATCAATAATTGACATATCATTGAAGACATCCTGAATCAGATGGCTGTATTTCTTGTGATTGAGTTTTTCGGCTATTGAAGTGGATGATTTCATGTCAATAAACATGAATATCCTTTCCTGCTCCATAGGTTTATTCAGCATTCCGAGAATCCAGCTTTTGAAATTTCCTCTTCCGAATTTTTTCATCACACCTTTAAGGAAATTGATAAGGAAACTTGATAAATAGAAATATATAAGGAAACGCAGGAAGTGAATATCAAGCGGGGGCATTTGATGTAGAATTTTTTCGTAATGTGGTTCGGTAAAATGTTTCAGGGGAGGGTTTATTGCTATAATTAGTAAGATGAAGGCCGAAGCAAAGTATAAAAGAGATTTTGAAAAGATCATCAATCTCCTTGGGAAAAAACGCAGAACGCGATCGGAAAAAATGCCATCAAACAAAGTGAATAAAGCAGCTATAAATCCGCTGAGGACTAATATTACCAGGTGAATATTGTTTTTTCCCAGAAAATTGAGATAGGTCTTAAAAAACAGATCATCACCCGTTAAAAAAGTATAAAACAGAAAGCTTAGATACCAAAAAATAAGGTGGAAAAGAAGATTTCTGAATATTTTGTTAAGACGAACAACTAATTTGTCGGCGGAAAACATGATGGCTTATTTAATAATCACACGATCTTTCAAATATAACCAATCCATTACAACAGCCAACATATTCAAAAAATTTTATCAATATCGCCCGCCAAAAGGGTATTCACCGGAAATATGAATGCTAGGACTTTAATTTTTTTGTTTTTTGTCAATCGATAAATCTGTCCATTTTTCCAGAACCGCATAAATGCTGTCTTCCATCTCTGCCGGAAAATGTTTTATGCGGGTTCGGTGACTGCCATCAGGGTTAACCATTTTTACGGCATTTGTTTTTGGAGAGGGAACAACACTTGTAGCCGACCACGGATCATCTTCTCCATAAATATAGAGCATGTAATCTCCTTCATTCTGAATCCATTCGTTCACTCTTTGCATAATTTCCGGGTTAAATTCTGCTTCTATTTCTTTGGGTAGTGTAAAGTCGAATTTAATGTTGCAGGAATCTTTCAAATATTTTTTGAAGGGCTCTACTTCGTAACCGTACATTCCTATTTCGGTCATTGCCTGATAAAAGAAAGGCCTGTCATATTCAAGGTAGTCTTTTTCAAAAAAGGCACCATCCGAAATTTTTTCCAGGTGAGAAAAAAGCTCTTGTATTGAATCACCCGGGTCGGGAATATCATAGCAACGTGAAGTTTTCCATTGCCAGAAAGCGAAAGGATATTCCAGCACTGAAAGATCATAAGCACGTTCAATTCCCATAGTGAACTGATAATCTTTTTCTTTGGCCATTTCTTTAAAAAGCGGCAATATTTCGTCTTTTCTTTTAAATAATTGCTTCTGAAAGGCAAGTATTTTTTCCCTGCAATATTCATTTCCCACTGTGTCCAGAAATTCATACACTCTTTTATCTTCGTCAGAAAAGTTGATAGGGGCTACATAAGGAACACTTACATCCACATCTTCGGGGTAAAAATACCTGTGAAAAATACTTGCCTGCCCGCCTTTACTGATTCCTGTAGTAATCCATTTCCCCTTGTAGAGTTCTTTGAAAGCCTGAATTACTTTATGATGATCTGTAGCTGATTGCCAAATGGTTAAGTATTGCCAATCCCGCTCATCGGGACTGGATTTTTCGTAAAAGCGATGTTCAATAGTAATCTGGTTGGCATTTAATAATCGGGCCAATTCACCGCGTTTTTTTGAGTTCAGAGCGTATCCATCGGTATAAACCACTGTAGGTTTATCATATCCCACATGGTTAATTATTACCCTTTGCGTAAAACTTTCACCTTCCGGAAAGTTATGGTCTAAAGGTTGCTTGAAGTTGATTTCAATGACTTGCCTGCTGTCTTCCACTTCGGGCATCTGATCAATATATTGACCGATTGAAGGCTGTTTTTTGCAGGAAAAGAAACAAAGTGTCAGTAAAATCAGACTTATTCCCAGTTTAAAATAAAACTGTTTAGACTTAGTCTTTTGCCTATAGGCTTTAGATGTGGAATTCATAGAATTTATATAAAAAAAAGTTAATAATTATTTATTCCTTGATCTGAAATCATCTTATAAAGATTCATGTTCCGTTCGTTTGATGATTTCATTTTGCAACTCTTCGCCCAGATCGTTAAAATAATCGCTATAGCCAGCTACTCTTACAATCAGGTCAGTATATTTTTCCGGGGTCTTCTGCGCTTTTCGCAGGGTATCAGCGTTTACTACATTAAATTGAATGTGATGCCCGTCTAACCGGAAATAAGTTCGTATCAATTTAATAAATTTTGTAATTCCCTCTTCATCACTAAAAAATGATGGACTGAATTTTTGATTCAATAAGGTGCCCCCGGTTTTCAAATGATCCAGTTTTGCTGCGGATAATACGACTCCTGTCGGACCGTTCCTGTCAGCACCCTGCACCGGACTAATTCCTTCGGAAAGTGGCTCCCCGGAAAGTCTGCCATCTGGCATGGCGTTGATAACACTGCCAAAGTAAACATGGCTTGTGGTAGGTAAAAGATTAATTCTGAATTTTCCTCCTCTTACCGTGGGTTTGTTATCTATGGACTCAAAGAATGCATTAAAAACCTCCCGGGCCTGGTCATCGGCATAATCATCATTGTTGCCATATTTTGGAGTTTCATAAATTAGATCACGTCTTAGTTTTTCGTACTTCGTAAAGTTATCCTTCAGGGCATTCAGGAACTCTTGCATCGGGATATTCTGCTGATCAAAAACATGATATTTGATAGCGGTAAGGTTATCAGTCAGACTCCCTATTCCAACGCCCTGAACGTAACTGGTGTTATACTTTGCACCCCCGGCATTATAGTCTTTTCCGTTTGCAATGCAATCATCAATAATCAGGGAAAGGAAAGGCACAGGCATTTTATGGGCATAAAGGCTTTCTATGATATTGTTCCCCTCCAGTTTGATTTTCACAAAATGCTCCAGCTGTTTCCTGAAGGCTTCAAACAACGCCCGAAAATTTTTGAATTTCTCAGGATTTCCGGTTTCAATACCGATCATTTTACCTGTTCGTGGATCTTTCCCATTATTCAAGGTAACTTCAAAAACTTTATTCAGGTTAAAATACCCGGTCAGAATGTAGCTTTCTTTTCCAAAGGCTCCGGT
>CAZWHH010000298.1:0-3885 GCA_964633615.1 uncultured Bacteroidales bacterium
TGAGGAAGTGGGGTGACTGTTCCTATTTCAATGAAGGAGAATCCCAGGTGGCTTAATTCATTATAAGCTTCTGCATCCTTGTCAAAACCAGCAGCCAGCCCTACAGGATGATCAAATTTTAAGCCCAAGAACTCCCGGTTTAATTTGGAATGACGAACTTGAAAGGATTTTGAAAAGAGGTAAGGCATTCCTGGTATTCTTAACAGAACCTTGAGCAATGAAACTATGAGCTGATGCACTGTTTCAGGTTTCAACAAAAAAAGCAACGGCCGGATTATTATTCTATACATTATTTTTTATACAAAGATAAACAAGATTGTATTATTATTAATCACGAGGGTGATATTCTTCAAAACTATTATCCACATAAAATATAACAATTTTTTTTATTTGATTGTTTTCTGACATCGAATTTTTTGTTTTTTCAGATTTTCCTATTTCAACCGACCTCTTTATATTTTTTGAAATATTCGATTCTCGTGAAGATAAAGTTTCTTTGTTTGATCCTTGAATGGGGGCAGAAGGGTGATTTTCTGAAATTAGAATATTCCCTTCTCCAATAATTAACCATCTGGGGTTAATGTGAGGATAGTTTTTTAATAATTTTTCAATAAAACTGAAACTGGGCTTGTTCCTGCCAGATAAAATATGAGATATAGAGGATCTTTGAACCCCAATTTCATCAGCTAACCGGGTCGAATTGAGGTTTAGCTCCTTCATTAATTGAATTATACGGTCTCTCATAAGTTTTTACACAAATGTAAACAAAATAATTATTACATAAGTAACAAATGTGGCTTATTTGTTTGTTTACAAAAGTAACCAAACATGTAACTGGAAATGTAACAATATTTACCATCATTTTAAAAATAGTTCGCAAGCTTCTCTTTTAACAGTAAATATCCAGGATAACCAATCAAATGGCTTAGTTTCATTTAAAATTTCAGATAAAAGTCATAAAAAACTGGTTATTAGAATATAAACATGGTATTTATTTGATTTATAGAGAATATAATCGCAATAAATAGATTATATTTAATCTTATACTTCTATTAAATATTGTAAAATACTGATTATACGAATATTATAAAATATAATTCACAGTACGTTTTCAGCTTTGTAATAATTGACAAATGTACCATAAAACCTGCGGGTTAATACCTAGGACAGCTGATTACATATGTAAACTTTATTGTAATAGTAGAGTGGTGAAAAGGAAATCCCCCGTGTTGTGTTTATATTTGTTTTCTTGTAATATAGGTGAGTGTATGTGAAGTTGAGGAGTGTGTTCTGGAGATCGTAAATGAAGTGCCATTATTTTGCCAAATACAATAAACCAGCCAGGCATAAAATGATTATCTTCCTTTTTGTTCTTAATAATTAGGCTGATCATAATGCAAAATTAATTTATTATATTGATATTTAGTAAATTATATGGTTTAGCGTTTATGTTTTTTCGTTTTTTCTACTATGTACCCTTCATGATTTATTCTTTTCCTTTTATATGCATGATGCAGATTAGGTTTCGGTTGTATGAAAGCTTCTTATATGCAGTAAATTACAATCAATTTTTCACACTTGTACTGTAAAAATACAGTTGAGAAATAATCTGACAATTTTTTAATCTGTTGGGTTTATATTGCTATAGTTCATTGTTTTTCCAGATAATACAGGAGAGTGTTTTATAACCACTGCAGCATATCGAATGGTATCCTGTAATAACAATGATTTAAACAACAGCACAGAGTTTAATTATAAAATACTCCGGCACACGAATTAAATACAGTTCGTTTTTCAACAAATCAACAATAAAACCTGAAGTTTACAAATGTAAACATCATAATTTACTATTTTGTATCTTTTGGTATGCTTTTTTATCGGTAATCTTTCCTACGGGATATACATTTTTCTTTTCATCCCAATAGGGTGTCTGGGAATAGAACCAGTTTATTATTTGCCAGGGATTATTAGCAAATTCTTCGTCTTTTTCCAGTTTTTTATTGAATTGTTTTTTTAATGCTTTATCTTCTTTAAGCATTTTCCTGGCTAATTTTTCCATAACATACATCTCTGCATACTCTTTTTGTTCAAAAATAGCATTGAAAAAGCCCCATTTAAGGAAAGAATCCGGTCCCCTGGGTTCGAAAATATGTGCTATAACTCTTGCTGTTCTTTGATTTGTCGGAATTACAACCGATCCCTCGGGAAAATTTCGTTTTTCTTTACAGGTATCCATTTTAAAATTTACAATTCTATGCCTACCTTCATATGGAGACTGAGACCATCTCACCTCACTATATTTGTAACTGTTGATTTTGATTTTCAGGGGTTCTTTTATTCGAAAATATTTTATCCCGTGTATTTGAAGCCTTGATATCACTGAATGCCATTCCGGAGGAATAATATACATTTTCGGTATTTGAGCCCTTTCGGTGACTTTTAATTTATTAAAATAGGGAATTTTATAGGTTTTCTTTTGCCCGGTATATTGAATCCAATTATTCCCGGTTAAATCACTTTTGGTAATTTTGTAATTAATCCCCTTAAAATTGATGATTGTACTGTCTTTTTCTGGTTTAAAATCCAGGGGGAAAAGCTTTTTTCTGAAGTTTTCTGATGCACAAAAAGTATCTGCTTTTTTATTTAATTTTTTCAAATTGTTTTTTTCATTATTCAGAATTTGTATTGTATTCAGGATAGTATGATATGTGCCGTCAACTCTCTCTTTATAAGGTTTAAGCATGTGGGTCTCAATAAGCAGTCCCGGACGATTTTGTACTGCTGTATATCCTTCCGACAACATTGGGGAGGCTGCCCAGGTGACCATTCCACTTGTGGGATCATGCCAGTTTTTAAAGGTGATATACCTGAAAAAAGGAATGGAATCTTCTTTCATTTTTTGTTTAAGTCGGGGGAGGTAAGTTTCTTTTTGCCAGGAGGTTAAATTTTTATCCATATTCCCGTGTGTCTCCAAAGCATACGTAATCACATATTGATAATCTGCCCCATCGGTTGTATGGCAATCAATAAAGAAATCAGGCAACCATTTATTAAAGAATTTTAGCCAGTATTTCATTTCCGGTGCATCTGCCTTTAAAAAGTCACGGTTTAAATTTAGATTTTGCGCGGTCGTTCGCCATCCCATTTTTTCCGGTCCATTCTGATTAATCCGGTTGTAGGGACCAAACCTGTTGTGTCCGTCTACATTAAAAATAGGAATGAACAGTATAGTGATTTCATCCAGTAAATCCGTAAATTTATTGTGAATAGTGATGTTTCGCAACAACATCAATCCGGCATCCTTACCTTCTGATTCGCCCGGATGAATGCACGCTTCGATTAGAAGAACGAGTTTGTTATTTTTTTTAGCGGCTGCAGGGGTAAATCCTCTATGTTTGTCAAAAATTAAAAGCGGAAGGTCTTTCCCCCTGGCACTTTTGCCAAATGTTTCGTATTTGAGGTATTCAGAATGGTTGGCTAATTTTTTTGAGTACTCAATAGTTTCCTGGTATTCGGAGGTTTGTTTGAAATTTGACTGCTCATAAAATGTTTTCCATTCGTTAGACTGGCCAAACAAACTCTTATAGCTGAAAAGAATTACAATCAGAATAATTCCCCGGGTAAAATTTTTCATTTGGATAAAGTTAAATTATTAGTTTGATATTCTGCGACTTATTTCTACCAAAGTCTCTTTTTTTTGATACTGCATCCCACGTAACCCTCATCTTATATCCATTGCCTTTTTTCTATATACTGCAGATGAGGGTTTTACAGAACAGATGATTATTTAATTTACAATTATACAAAACTTTTTAATAGTTTTATTATTGGTGAAACAAAGGATTTCTTTTAATACCTGATAATAGTTGTTATTTAGATTTTTTT
>CAZWHH010000299.1:0-3880 GCA_964633615.1 uncultured Bacteroidales bacterium
GTTCCTTGCGGTTTATTTCATGTTTTAGGTTCCATGTTTTCGTTGGAGATTTCTGAGTTGGGTGGTCTTAAATGAGAGTGATTTTGGGGGCAATTGTATGACGACTGAATAACTATGGAGTAACTACTGAATATGGATATTGCTCCTGCCTACCAACTACTATCAACCCACATAACAATAAAATCATTCACTTTTATTAATTTTGCATCTGAAAAATTGAACATTCTGAAACAAGAGGGAAAATTATGGCAGACGACAAAAAGGTAATATTTTCGATGATGGGTGTGAGTAAGCAGACACCACAAGGGAAAAAAATAATAAACGACATCAATCTTTCTTTTTTTTATGGGGCAAAGATTGGTATCCTGGGATTAAATGGTGCGGGAAAATCTACGGTACTGAGAATTATTGCAGGACTGGATGATGAGTACGAGGGAGATGTTACCTATTCACCCGGGTATTCAGTAGGGTTTCTTCCACAGGAGCCCGAACTCGATGAAAATAAAAACGTGATCGATATTGTGAAGGAAGGTGTGGCAGATACTGTCAGGTTGCTCAAAGAGTATGAAGAGATCAATAATAAATTCATGGATGAGGAGATTATGAATGATCCGGACAAAATGAATGATCTCATTGAAAAGCAAAGCAAAGTACAGGAGGAGATTGAACAGAAAGATGCCTGGGATCTTGATTCTAAGCTTGAACTTGCGATGGATGCTTTGCGCACCCCGGAAGGGAATACGCCTGTTAACGTATTGTCTGGTGGTGAGCGCAGACGGGTGGCTTTGTGCCGATTATTGCTTCAGGAACCGGATATACTCCTGTTGGATGAGCCTACCAACCATTTGGATGCAGAATCAGTTCACTGGCTTGAGCAGCATTTGCAGGATTATAAAGGTACAGTGATTGCCGTTACGCATGATCGTTACTTCCTTGATAACGTAGCAGGATGGATTCTGGAACTGGACAGGGGAGAGGGTATTCCCTTTAAAGGAAACTATTCCTCATGGCTGGAACAGAAGTTAAATCGAATGGAGCAGGAAGACAGGCAGGAGACCAAGCGTCAGAAAGCATTACAGCGTGAACTTGAATGGGCGAAAAAAGGTCCGAAAGGGCGGCAAAGCAAAGGAAAAGCCCGTTTGAAGAATTATGAATCTATGCTGGCTGAGGATTTAAAAGAGAAAGAAACAAAAGTTGAAATACCCATACCCAATGGTCCTAGACTTGGCAAAGAGGTTATTGAAGCAAACAGTGTATCCAAAGGTTATGGCGACAGGCTGCTTTTTGAAGAGATGAACTTTAATTTGCCACAGGCCGGGATTGTTGGTGTGATTGGACCGAACGGTGCCGGAAAAACAACCCTTTTCAGGATGATCATGGGAGAAGAGACTCCTGACAGTGGAGAACTCAAATTAGGAGATACGGTAAAGTTGGGTTATGTGGATCAGGAACATGCCGAAATTGACCCGGAAAAGACAGTTTATGAAGTCATTAGCGGCGGTAATGATGTGATTGAGCTTGGGAAAGACTCGATTAATGCCAGGGCTTATGTCAGCCGGTTTAGTTTTAGTGGATCAGAACAGCAAAAAGAGGTTGGAAACCTTTCAGGTGGAGAACGAAACCGTCTGCACCTTGCTATGACATTAAAGACTGAAGCAAATGTTCTGCTGTTGGATGAGCCAACCAATGATATTGATGTGAACACGTTACGTGCCCTGGAAGAAGGAATTCAGAATTTTGCGGGATGTGCTGTGGTCGTTTCGCACGATAGGTGGTTTCTGGATAGAATCTGTACTCATATCCTGGCTTTTGAAGGAAATTCGTCCACTTACTTCTTTGAAGGAACCTACAGTGAATATGAAGAAAATCTAAAGAAACGATTAGGGGGTGATATTATTCCGAAAAGGATAAAATACAAAAAATTAACCCGGTAATGATTTTGTCTGTTCAATAAATTATCCTGAGAATATGAATTTAATTAATTATTGGTTTTTAATATCCCGTAGAGATAAGGCAATGCCTGTAGAGACAAGGCATTGCCTTGTCTCTACCACGGGCATTATATCCTATTTATAATTCTTCAATACATCCAGCACAAAATCAACATCCTCTTTTGTATGTGCTGCTGAAATCTGGAAACGGATCTCTTCATCTCCTTTTGGAACAACAGGGAAATTAAGGCCTGTAGCCAATATCCCATTTTCATTCAAATATTGTACGATTTTACTGGTTTTTTTTGAATCTCTAACCATTAAAGGCACAACCGGATGATCTCCTTCTATGGTCTCATAACCGGCATCTTTCAACCCGTTTTCAAACCGTTTGGTCATTTCTTTCAAATGATTGATGATTTCTTTGCCTTCATTTGAATCCAGTATATCTATAGCCTTTTTAGCAGCTTCAGTTTCAGAAACAGTGATTGGGTTTGAGTACACATAGGTAGGAGCACTTTCTCTGAGATATTTTATAACCTGCGGAGAAGAGACAACATAGCCGCCATTCACACCAAATGCTTTACCCAGTGTTCCCACCAGAATATCTACTTTGGCATTTGTATACTCTTCAGTTCCTCTGCCGGTTTCTCCAAATGCTCCTACACCGTGAGAATCATCCACAATTGAAATGACTCCTTCTTCAAATTTGTCGTTGTATTTTTCGCAAATTTCGGTGAGTTTATCAAGAGGAGCATAATCCCCGCGCATACTGAAAATACCGTCGGAAATAACGAGTGCCCGTTTGGCTTTTCCTGCACTTTTTTCAAGCGCTTTTTCCAGCCCGGCCATGTTGTTGTGTCCGTAAATTTCTTTGCCCACGGGTTTCCCCAGCTTCATTGCATTAATAATACAATTGTGGTTTAATTCGTCGCTGATAAGAACTGTTTCTTTGGTAGTAAGCGGAAATATAACGCCAATGCTCGTAGCATAAGCAGAGCTAAAAATCATTCCTGCTTCTCTGCCATGGAAACCAGCCAGTTTTTGTTCCAGTTCAATATGTGATTTAAAAGTACCGTTGATAAAACGGACAGCACCCGGACCCACACCAAATTCTTTAGCCCCTTTTTCTTCTGCTTTGATCATATCTTTTCGCAGGGGCAATCCAAGATATGAATTTGAGTTCATTCTGATAAATTCCTTGTTGCCAAATCCCTCTAATAAGTACCGGGGTCCTTTCCCTTTTTTGGGTTTGATGACTTTGGTTATTACTTTTTCTTCCCCCTTGGCTCTTCCTTCCTCTTCAAGCTCTTTCACCTGTTGAGCAAGGGCTTGGTTGAGTTTATTTAATGACATAATACCTCCTGTTTATAAGTTATTTTTGTTCGTTATTTATCATTTTAGCAGCGTAAATTTATTAAATAATTTTGAATGAAGGATTTTAATGAAGGTATTTTAAAACACTTTACATTTATTTATTGCTCTATAATCTACTTATAAATTGGAAGTAAAATTGCATAGATTGGGTTTATAAATGTTATAAATCACTTTATAGATTCGTGTTTTATTTTAACTTAGCACAAAAATTTTGAATAGTTAATAAAAACTTATTGATAATGAAGAAAATATTAGTTATCGGAGCCGCCGGACAAATAGGGACAGATCTTACGGTTGAGTTGCGTAAGCGTTTTGGTGCGAAAAATGTAGTTGCCTCAGATATTAAAATGGCTTCGGAAGAAGTAATGGATGGAGGGCCATTTGAAAATCTGGATGCAATGAACAGAGACCGTGTATCCGAGATTCTTGAAAAATATAAGATTTCTGAGATTTATCATCTGGCAGCTATATTATCCGGAAATGCAGAGAAAAATCCCAGGTGGGCATGGGATTTGAATATGAACAGTTTGTTTAATGTGCTGGATGTTGCCAAAGAGAAGAAGGTTAATAAA
>CAZWHH010000300.1:0-3859 GCA_964633615.1 uncultured Bacteroidales bacterium
TTTGGCCTTTAGCAATTCGTCTTTTTGTTTCTGAAGTTTTTTGTTTTGCTGAAGCTTTTTCTCCAAACTTTGCAGTTTATGCTTTAGACTGAGATTTTCTTCCTTCAGGTTCTTATAAGATATTTTTTCCATAGTCGGGATTTTATTGGTTATTCATCATTTTTAAAGTAAAATGGATACAGGTACCTTTTCCTTCTTTGCTATCCATCCAAATTTCCTGTTCATGTTTTTCAATAAGCTCTTTACACAACATCAGACCAATTCCGCTGCCTTTTTCTCCTGAAAAGCCATCAAGACTGTCCACCTGTCGGAAATTAAACAATTTTTTCTGTTGCTCCTCCGACATACCAACTCCGTTGTCGCATATACTAACTTTAACTTTTCGGTCAGTCTGAATGGCCTCAATCTTCACCTGCCCTTTATCAGAAGTAAACTTTAAGGCATTGAAAAGTATATTGCGTATCACAGTCTGAATCATTTTAAGATCCGCAAAAACGACTAAGCTATCAGGAATCAGGTTCTCCAAACGAATATTTTTTTGCCGGGCTTTAGGAGATACTGCCTGAGAGGTACTCTCCACAAGGGGTTTCAAATTAAAAGTCTCCGGGTTGAATGGTTTTTTATCCCGGTGAATGCGTGACCATTCGAGAAGGTTTTCCAGCAAATCAAAAAGGGATTTGGCTGAGCTATAAATGTATTCCTGAAACTTTTCTGTTTTCTCCTGATTATAATTATGAGCGTTTTCCATTAGTAAGCGGGAGAACCCCAAAATATCAGAAACAGGATTTCTCAGGTCATGTCCAATAATTGAGAACAAATGATCTTTCATTAAATTCATTTCATGCAGCTTTTGCTCGTCCTCTTTTCTGACCGTTATGTCACTGATAATAGCAATGATTCCCATGATATTTCCCAAAGCATCATAATGAGGACTGTAAAGACCGGATACCCATCCTTTTTTTCCGGTTTTTGGAACCTCAAAAGGTGTATCAGGAGTGCGGACCTGTTCACCTTTCAAAGCCTTTTTCATTAGTTGATCCAGTCCATATTTTTTTAAGTGAGGAAATATTTCCACTGATTTACCCAAAACTTCCTTTTCCTTTTTCCCGGTAATTTTTTCCATAAAGGGATTCCAGAGCCTATAACGCAATTCTTTGTCATAAACCACAACCCCCTGACCCAGGTTATTGATGACTTCCCGGTTGAATATCTCTGACTGCTTAACCCGCTCCTCAGCCTTCTTCCTGTCAGTTATATCAACCACCACGGCGATAGTACCGATTGTTTCTTTCTGAGCGTTTTTGTAAGGGGAACTATGAACAAGTACATGAAGAGGAGATCCTTCTTTTTTATACAGAATTGTCTCATAAATACTGCTTTGATCCTGAATCCTTTTGTAAGTTTCCTCTCTGAAAAACCGATAACTTTCTGCGGTGGTTAGATTAGATAAATTCATCCCCGTCATCTCTGCTTTCTCATAGCCCAATAACCCGGCAAAAGTATCGTTTACAAAAGTGAAATTTTCATTGAGATCAGTGATGCCAATACCTGCCAGAGAATTATTTATCAGTTTTTTATACTTTTCATTTTGTTCTGTAAGCTGTTTTTCACTCTCCTTCCTTTGTGTTATATCTCTAACAATTCCCTGGATGAGTTGGTTCTGATGATCAAATATTCGGGCGCTTATTTCTACATTCAACTCCCTTCCATCTTTTGCTAAAAACAGACTTTCAAAACGATGAGACCCTTTTTCAAGTGTATTTTCAATACTTTCATGTGCCTTGGAAAGACTCTTTGATGGATGAAGATTAAAAACATAAGTACCGAAAAGAGATTCCTTTGTACATCCCAGCATCTCGGATGCCCTGGCATTCACATCCCGGATTTTGCCTTTTGCATCATGAACAAAAACAGCGTCGTTAGATTCTTCAAACAAATTGCGATACTTTTGTTCCCGTTTAGTCAATTCTTCCTTTAACTGCTCTTTTTCTTTTACGAGTTTCCATTCTCTGATTGACCATTCTATAGTTTGAGGCAATTGTTGAATATTCTCAGGAAGTTTTATCAAATAATCCATAAAACCATCCTTCATGGCTTTAACTGCCAATTGTTCATTCCCATAGGCAGTCATTAGAATGATGGGGCAATCATCTTTAGTTCTTTGAATTATTTCCCGCCCCTCTCCATCTGGCAGGAAATGGTCGGTTATAACAATATCCGGAGAATTAGTATTCAAAAACCGATATGCCGCTTTAATGGATTCAGCTTTATGAATATCAAATTTTTGCTGGTATCCTTCGAATGCTTCAAGGATTTTTTCCATGTGCAAAGCTTCGTCTTCTATAATCAATACGTTTTTCATATCTCTCAGCTTATTAACAAAATCAAACTATTCTTCCCTTTTTCATTCAGAATGATTCTTTATAACAATAATGGAGCCGCAAAAAAGAAGCGACTCCATTAACAATCAATAAACCCAAACCTAAAATGGAAACCCTACTTCATATTTATTAATAGTTTTCGTACTCATTGTCATCGTCTTTCTTATACATTTTCAGGTCGACTCCCTGTTGTGTTTTATTTTGCTGGTTTTGTTGACCTTGCTGTCCGCTGTTTTGAACAGGCCGGGTTGGTTTTTGAGCAGCGGCCTGAGGCTGTGTATGTTGACTGGCCTGCTGAGTTTGCCCGTTGCCTCCTTTTTGTGTATTCGCATGCGATGTGAACTGAAGCTGTTGAGTGGTACCCCGGGAGGCATCTTCTCCTACCTTAAAATAAGAGACAATCTGCTTGAGCTGATCGGCCTGGCTGGATAATTCTTCAGCGCTTGTAGCCAGTTCTTCGGATGAAGCAGCATTTTGCTGAGTCACCTGGTTCAATTGCTGTATCGCACTGTTCACCTGGTCAGCCCCGCTGTTCATCTCATTGCTGGCCGCAGTAATTTCCTGTACTAGTTTAGAAGTTTTTTCTATTTCAGGCATTAAATCCTGCATAAGTTTCCCTGCATTTTCCGTTACATCTTTACTTGTAACAGAAAGAGTAACAATTTCTTCTGCGGCCTCTTTGCTTCTTTCTGCCAGTTTTCTGACTTCTGAAGCTACCACAGCAAAGCCTTTCCCGTGCTCTCCTGCACGTGCTGCCTCAACTGCTGCATTAAGAGCCAGAATATTGGTCTGGAAAGCAATATCATTGATAATTTGTATCTTATCTGTAATATCTCTTACGGATTCAAGACTTTTTTCAGCAGCAGTACTTACATCATTCATACCCTTTGAAGCATTGTTAGAGATCTTCTCGGTCTGTTGGGCATTATCCGTATTCTGCTGAATGTTGGAAGTCATCTCTTCCATGGAGGAAGATACCTCTTCAGCAGAGGAAGCCTGTTCGCTGGAACCCTGTGACATTTCCTGTGAGCTTGAGCTCATCTGCTGACTGGCTGCGGCGATATTATCAGCGCCCGATTTAACATTGGAAATCAAATCTCTCAGCTTTTCTACCATTCTTTGCATTGCCTTAGCCAGTTGTCCAATTTCATCCTTTTGATCAACAAGGTCTTTATCAATATTTATAGTAAGGTCGCCATCAGCAAGTTTCTCTGCAACTCCAACACCTTGTTTCACGCCTCTGGTAATTAATCTTGTAATAAAGATACCCAGTATCATAGCCAATATCACACCGACAATAATACCACCAATAACCATGGCATTGCTGTTGGAAATTACTTCATCACCTTTTTCAGTTTCTTCTTCTGCCACTCGACTATTAATATCCTGTAATTCGGCAAACAAAGCCATGGTTTTTTCTTCAGCTTGTTTGGACTCTTGAGTAAGTGCATCACTCATATTTTCAAAATCCTTAACTG